>JAFMQY010000004.1:21114-35036 GCA_017354415.1 Nocardioides sp. | reverse complement strand
TGGATCGCGTGCACGCCTACGCCGACGACGCCCTCGGTGACCTCGACGCCGTCGGTCTGAGACAGGCGTTGGCGGCGCGCCAGGTGTCGATCCCCGAGGTGGTCGAGGCGGCGATCGCCCGCACCAGGAGCGTCGACCCCAGGCTCAACGCGGTCGCCACGGACTGTTTCGAGCGGGCGCGGACCGAGGCGCTCAACCCGAGGGGCGGGTTCTTCGCCGGGATCCCGACCTACATCAAGGACAACTCCGACCTTGCCGGCCTGCCGACCGGACAGGGCACCGACGCGTTCGTCCCACGCCCGGCCAAGCGGGACGGCGACTTCGCCCGGATGTTCCTGGCGACCGGCGTCATCCCCCTGGGCAAGACCCAGCTGTCGGAGTACGGCTTCAGCGCGGTCGCCGAGCACCCACGGATCGGACCGGTCCGCTCGCCGTGGTCGACCGACCACACCGCCGGCGCTTCTTCCGCGGGGTCGGCCGCGCTGGTCGCCGCGGGTGCCGTGCCGTTGGCCCATGCGAACGACGGCGGCGGCTCTATCCGCATCCCGGCCGCCGTGAACGGGCTGGTCGGGCTGAAACCGACGCGGGGCCGGGTGCCCCAGGACCCGTTGTTCCGCCAGATGCCGGTCCGGCTGGTCTGCGACGGCGTGGTCACCCGAACCGTCCGCGACACGGCGGCGTTCGTGCGCGAGGCCGAGAAGGTCTATCGCAACCTCAGCCTCGCTCCGGTCGGCGACGTGACCCGGCCGAGCCGCGCCCGCCGTCGCGTCGCCGTCGTCACCGAGGGCATCGGAGTGCGGGCCGCGCCCGAGGTCGAGGAGCTCACCCGGCAGACCGCCGAGCTGATCGAGTCGCTCGGCCACCACGTCGAGTGGATCCCGCAACCCGTGCCGGCGTCGTTCAAGGACGACTTCCTCACCTACTGGGGCATGCTCGCCTCGGGCGTCGTCACCACGGGGCGCATGGAGCACGGGCGTTCCTGGGACCGCTCGCGGCTCGACCGGTTCACGCTCGGGCTCCACCGACACTGCCGCCGGCACCTCGCCGGCCTCCCCGGAGTGATCGTGCGGCTCAAACGGTCCGCCCGGATGGCCGAGGAGCTCGCCACGTCGTACGACGTGATCCTCACTCCGACGGTGGCCCTCGAGACACCCGAGGTCGGCTGGCTCGACCCGATGCAGGACTACGACACAGTGCTCGAGCGGCTCCTCCAATGGGTCGCGTTCACACCGCTCCAGAACGCCACCGGTGCCCCTGCGATCTCCCTGCCTCTGGCCACCACCGCCGCCGGTCTGCCCCAGGGGATGATGCTGTCCGCGGGACACGGCCGCGAGGCGCTCCTGCTCGAGCTGGCCTACGAGCTCGAGGCGGCCCGGCCCTGGCCGTTGCTGCGCGACGCCTGACCGACGCCTGACCACCGGCGCGACCGGCAGGTAGCGTCGACCCATGCGTACGGTCGTCTACAGCAGCCTGGGTGACTCCTCCGTGCTCGAGGTCGCTGAGCGCGACCTCCCCGAGCCGCACTGGGGGGAGGTGCGAGTCCGGCTCGCGGTCGCCGGTGTGAACCCCACCGACTGGAAGTTCCGGGCGGGCGCGACCGCGTCATCCCTGCCCTTCCCTGAGATCTCTCCGGGACAGGACGGGGCCGGGGTCGTGGACGCCGTCGGCAACGGCGTCACGGGACTCAGCCAGGGCGACCGGGTCTGGGTCCTCCTCGCCCAGCACGACCGGCCGATCGGCACCGCCTCGGAGTACACCGTGGTCCCTGAAGACCAGGCCGTGCCCCTGCCCGACTCCGCGTCGTACGACGTGGGGGCCAGCCTCGGCGTACCGGCCTTGACCGCGCATCGGGCCCTCACCGTCCACGAGGACGGCCCGAGCCGACTCGGGCCCGAAGCCCTCGAGGGCCGCACGGTGCTGGTCACCGGGGGAGCCGGCGCGGTCGGCCACGCCGCGATCCAGCTGGCTGTCTGGGCCGGGGCGACTGTCGTCACCACGGTCAGCAGTGACGAGAAGGCGGCGCTCGCGCGTGCCGCGGGGGCCCACCGCGTCGTCGACTACACGACGGGCGACCCGGCGGCGGAGATCCGGGAGGCCGCTCCCGACGGCGTCGACATCGTCGTCGATGTCGCGATCATCCAGAACGCCGACCTCGTCGCCAAGGTCCTGAAGCCCCGCGGCTCGGTCGCGGTCTATGCCAACACCGGTGGCAGCGAGGTGACCCTCCCGGTCCGGAACTTCATGGGCCTCAACGCCCGGATCCAGTTCGTGCTGCTCTACACGATGGGCGATGCAGCCGCCCGCGCAGCCATCGCGGACGTCGCGGCGGCGGTCGCGGACGGGGCGCTGGAGGTCGGCGAGGAGCATGGGCTTCCGCTGCTCAGGTACCCGCTCGAGGAGACCGCGGCGGCCCATGACGCGGTCGAGAACGGCGCCGTCGGGAAGGTCGTGATCGACGTCGCCGAACTCCCTGCCTGACCTGCCCAGATGGGGCTCCGAGCGGATTTCGGGAACGCCTTGGCGCCTGTGTATCCTTCTCGACCGTCCGCCCCTTTAGCTCAGACGGCAGAGCGACTCCATGGTAAGGAGTAGGTCTACGGTTCGATTCCGTAAAGGGGCTCCGAGGTGGGGCACCCTGCCCCTCCTGGTGGGGTAGCTCAGGTGGTTAGAGCACACGGCTCATAATCGTGGTGTCGCGGGTTCGAATCCCGCCCCCACTACCGCGGCGGCCGGGAGACCGGCCCCGACCAGCAGACAGCAAGGCCCGTACAACAAGAGGAAAGCCCGTGGCCAGCAAGACCAGCGACGTTCGCCCCAAGATCACCCTCGCCTGCACCGTGTGCAAGGAGCGCAACTACATCACCAAGAAGAACCGGCGGAACGACCCCGACCGCATGGAGCTGTCGAAGTTCTGCCCGCGCTGCCGCAAGCACACACCGCATCGCGAGACCCGCTGACGTCCCGGAGACCGAGCTTGCGAGGTCTCCGAAGAGGACGGCAGACCGAGGAGCGTCGGCTGGGCCCGAGCCTGCGAGGGGACGGCGACGCGTCTCGAGATCCAGTTCGATAGCGGGACACATGCCCGCCTGGCCTGCCCGGGCGGGCATCGTCGTGTTCCGGATAGATTCGGGCGCATGGCAGTCGACGCGTCCCTGGCCGGCCGCACCTTCCCCCCGACCCCGGCGTACGACGTGACCGAGCGGTCCGTGAGTGACTTCGCGGCTGCCACCGGTACGCCGTACTCGCCGGGCGATCCGGCTCCCGCGACGTTCCCGATCGTCGTGGCCTTCGCCGCCATGCAGTCCCTGATGAAGGACCCGAACGTCGGCATCCAGCTGCACAACGTGGTCCACGGTCAGCAGAAGTTCGTGCACGAGCGACCCGTCGCCGTCGGCGACCGGCTGACCGCGACTCTCACCGTCAGCGGCCTGCGCCAGATCGCCGGCACCGACATCATCACCACCTCGAGCGCCATCACCGACGACAGCGGTGCCCTGGTCTGCACCGCCGAGGCGACCCTGGTCCACAAGGCGGGCGCGTGATGCCCGAGCTGACGCCCACCACGTACGCCGTCACCCGCGAGGCGCTCGTCGCCTATGCCGAGGCCAGCGGCGACCCCAACCCGATCCACCAGGACCCCGAGGTGGCCCGTAGCGTCGGGCTGCCCGACGTGATCGCCCACGGCATGTTCACCCTCGCCCTTGCCGCCCGGTACGTCGACGAGCAGCTCGGCGAGCCCGGCCGGATCGCCGAGCTCGGGGCGAAGTTCACCAAGCCGGTCGTCGTACCCGAGAGCGGCACCGAGGTCGAGATCGAGGGCACCTGGCGTGACGAGCGGACGATCGCCCTGCGTGTCACCTGCGCCGGCGAGAGCGTGCTCGGCAACCCGGTGGCGGTCCTGCGTGCCTGAGCTGCACGAACTGTTGAGGGACCACACGACACTGCGGCTGGGTGGTCCCGCCCGGGCGTGGGTACGTGCGACCACGCAGGACGCGCTGGTCGACGCCGTGCGCCGCGCCGACGAGGCGGGCGAGCCGGTGCTGGTGCTGGCGGGCGGCAGCAACCTCGTGGTCGCCGACGAGGGGTTCGAGGGCACCGTCGTCGAGGTCGCGACCGCCGGACTCAGTGCCGACCACGAGGACGGCGACCCGACCTGCGGAGGCGTCGTCGTCACCGTTGCGGCGGGCGAGTCCTGGGACGGCTTCGTGGCGCGTGCCGTCGAGCGCGGCTGGGTCGGCGTCGAGGCGCTCTCCGGCATCCCGGGATCGGTCGGCGCGACGCCGATCCAGAACGTCGGCGCCTACGGCCAGGAGGTCTCTCAGACCCTCACGTCCGTCCGCGTCTGGGACCGGAAGCTGCGGGGCGTCCGTACCTTCGCGGCCGCCGACTGCGGATTCGGGTACCGCACCAGCAGGTTCAAGGCGGACCCTGGGCGGCACGTCGTGCTCGAGGTCACCTTCCAGTTCCGCCAGGGTGAGCTCGGAGCGCCGGTCGCCTACGCCGAGCTGGCCCGCACGCTCGGGGTCGAGCTCGGCACGCGCGCGCCGATGACCGACGTACGCCGGGCCGTGCTCGACCTGCGTACGACCAAGGGCATGGTCCTCGACCCCGAGGACCACGACACCTGGAGCGCCGGGTCCTTCTTCACCAACCCCGTCCTGCCGGCAGCGGCGCTGCCTGACGGTGCGCCGTCCTGGCCCCAGGCCGACGGCACCGTCAAGACCAGCGCGGCCTGGCTGATCGAGCGAGCCGGCTACGGCAAGGGGTACGGCGACGGGACTGCGCGCCTGTCGAGCAAGCACACGCTGGCGCTGACCAACCGCGGCGGTGCCACCACCGCTGACCTCCTCGAACTGGCCCGCGAGATCCGCGACGGTGTCGAGCGGCGCTTCGGCATCTGGCTGGTCAACGAGCCGGTCCTTGTGGGGTGCGAGCTGTGAGCGGGATCAGCCGCGCTGGAACGGCGTCGGCCCGTGTCCGACGTGGTGGGGCTGGTTGTTGCTGATACTCACCCCGACGACCAGCACCAGCGCCAGCAGAAGGACGCCCAGCACGAGGAGGACGGTCCCGATGATGCCCATCCACTTGCCCGCCTGGGCCTTGTCGCGGCCGGCGTAGCGACCGGGCTGCTCGTCGATCTCGCGCACCGACTTGGCGCCCATGGCCCAGGCGAAGGGCGCCAGCACCAGGGTGATGCCGCCACAGAAGATGATGCCGGCCAGGCCGATGATCCCCAGCACCATCGACGTCGTCGCGGACGGGTGGTCGGGCAGCATTCCGGTGTACGCCGGCTGGTAGGGCACGCCGTAGGGGTACTGCGGCGCGCCGTACTCGTTCGGCTGCGGGTAGGGGTTGGGCGGCGGAGCATAGGGGTTCTGCGGGCCGCCGTAGGGCTGTTGTCCGTAAGGGTCCTGCCCACCCGGCGCCTGGCCATAGGGGCCGGGCTGCCCGCCGTACGGCGGCTGGCCGTAGGGGCCCTGGCCACCCGGCGCCTGGCCGTAGGGTCCCGGGCCCCCCGGGGCCTGGCCGCCCGGGGCCTGGCCATACGGGTTGGTCGGCGGTGGCACCGCTCCGGGCCCAGACGGCGCGTCGTACGACGGACCCGGGGGCGTGCGCGGCTGCTGCGGGGTGGCGGGTGCTTCTTCGGACGACCCCGCAGCCGACGATGAACCGGTGATCGGCTGGGTCTCGTCGAGGTTCGGGGTGGCATCCCCCGTGTCCTCGGGCTGGTTGCCCTGCTCGCCCGCTTCACCGGCAGGCTCGTCGTCGGGGTCAGGCTGCCGCGGACGCCAGAGGTCGTCGTCGCTCATGGCGACATCGTGGCAGACTCCGCGTCCGTTGCCAGCCACGCGCCCACCTCGTCGAGCAGCGCTGTCCTGGTCTCCTCCGGGGCGCACGAGGCGCGGATCGACATCGCGGCAAGATCGGCGAGGGTCGCATCGGTGAGCTCGTGCGCTGCTCGCATGGTGGCGTACTGGGCGGCAAGGCGGGACCCGAACAACAGCGGGTCGTCGGCGCCGAGCGCCACCGTGGCCCCCGCTTCGAGGAGTACTGGCAGCGGCACGGAGGTGAGGTCGGAGTAGACGCCCAGTGCGACGTTGGAGACCGGGCAGATCTCGAGCGGGATCCCGGCGTCGACGATGCGGGCCAGGAGGGCGGGATCCTCGACGGATCGGACGCCATGTCCGAGCCGGTGCGCGTGGAGTGCGTCCACGACGGTGCGCACCGACTGCGGACCGACCAGCTCGCCGCCGTGCGGGACGAGCAGCAGCCCCGCGCGCTCCGCGATCGCGAAGGCAGGCGCGAACTCCGTGGTGACCCCGCGCCGTTCGTCGTTCGAGAGCCCGAACCCGACCACGCCGCGGCCGACGTACTGGACGGCGAGCCGAGCCAGGGTGCGCGCGTCGAGCGGGTGCCGGGTGCGGTTGGCCGCGATCACGACCGCCATCCCGAGCCCGGTGGCCGCCGACGCCTCTCGGACGGCGTCGAGGACCAGGTCGGTGAACGCCGTGATCCCGCCGAACCGGGCGCCGTAGCCGGACGGGTCGACCTGGATCTCCAGCCACCGGCCACCGTCACGCACGTCGTCCTCGGCGGCCTCACGCACCAGCCGGCGTACGTCGTCCTCGGTGCGCAGCACCGACCGCGCCACGTCGTAGAGCCGCTGGAACCGGAACCACCCTTTCTCGTCGGCCGCCGAGAGCTGCGGCGGCCACTCGCTCACCAGGGAGTCGGGCAGGACGATGCCGTCGCGCTCGGCGAGTTCGAGCAGCGTGGCGTGCCGCATCGCGCCGGTGAAGTGCAGGTGGAGATGCGCCTTCGGCAGCGACCGGAGGTCGCGCCGGCCGTCGCGCGGGGCCACCTCAGGCGAACAGCTTCTGCAGCCGGGTGATCCCCTCGACCAGGTCGTCGTCGCCGAGCGCGTAGGACAGGCGCAGGTAGCCGGGCGTGCCGAAGGCCTCGCCTGGGACGACCGCCACCTCGGCCTGCTCGAGGATGTACTCCGCGAGGTCGGCGGAGGTGTCGATGCGCCGACTGTCGTACTCCTTGCCGAGGAGACCCTTCACCGACGGGTAGGCGTAGAAGGCGCCCTCGGGCATCGGGCAGACGACACCGTTGATCTCGCCGAGCATCGACACGATGGTCCGTCGACGCCGGTCGAAGGCCGCCTTCATCTCCTCGACCGCCGTCAGGTCGCCGCTCACCGCCGCCAGCGCCGCGCGCTGCGAGACGTTGGAGACGTTGGAGGTGGCATGGGACTGGAGGTTGGCCGCGGCCTTGGCGATGTCCTGGGGCGCAATCAGCCAGCCGACCCGCCAGCCGGTCATCGCGTAGGTCTTGGCGACGCCGTTCACGACCACGCAGTGGCCGGCCAGCTCCGGGCAGAGCACCGGCACCGAGCCGGTCTCGACGTCGTCGTACACCAGGTGCTCGTAGATCTCATCGGTGAGCACCCACAGCTCGTGCTCCTCGACCCACCGGCCGATCGCGCGGATCTCGTTGGCGGTGTAGACCGCGCCCGTCGGGTTGGACGGCGAGACGAACAGCAGCACCTTGGTCCGGTCGGTGCGGGCGGCCTCGAGCTGCTCGACGGTGACCTTGTACTCCTGGGTCTCATCGGCCGCCACGGGTACCGTGACGCCACCGGCGAGCTGGATCGCCTCCGGGTACGTCGTCCAGTACGGCGCCGGGACCAGCACCTCGTCGCCGGGGTCGAGCATCGTCGCGAACGCCTCGTAGATCGCCTGCTTCCCGCCGTTGGTGACCACGACCTGGGCGGCGTCGACCTCGAGGCCGCTGTCGCGGCGGGTCTTCTCGGCGATCGCCTGCTTCAGCTCGGGAAGGCCGCCGGCGGGCGTGTACCGGTGGTTGCGAGGGTCGCGGCAGGCCTCCGCCGCCACCTCGACGATGTACGGCGGGGTCGGGAAGTCGGGCTCGCCCGCCCCGAAGCCGATCACCGGCCTGCCCTCGGCCTTCAGCGCCTTGGCCTTGGCATCCACCTTCAGCGTGGCCGACTCGGCGATGGCGTCGATGCGCCGAGAGACCCGGCGCGCGCGAGGGCTGGTCTGCTGGGTGGGTACCTCGGTCATGGTGTCATCGTAGGGGGGTCGGCCGAGTTCGACTCGCCTCCGCCCGCCCGGTAGAGTTCGGGATTGGTGGTTCTCCCCAAGGCTTTGCCATGCCCTCCTCGGGTCGGCTCGGGTGAGATCCGCGGAGGGCACTAGCTCAACTGGCAGAGCATCGGTCTCCAAAACCGAAGGTTGGGGGTTCAAGTCCCTCGTGCCCTGCACGACAACACCACACAGCACGACACAGGAGATCGGCGACCAGGCCGATCGCGAGATCATGAGAAGAGGTGGCTCACGTGGCGGGAGGCAACGCCGTACGGTCGCGTGACCGGCGTACCGAGCGCACAGGACCGGTCCTGTTCTACCGCCAGGTAGTGGCCGAGCTCCGCAAGGTCGTCTGGCCGACGCAGCAGCAGCTGGTCACTTATTTCTTCGTGGTCATGGTGTTCGTGGTGTTCATGATGGCGCTCGTGTCCGGCCTCGATCTGGCGATCGGAAGGGCAGTCTTCCGGGTGTTCGCCGGCGGGTCCTCGAGCTGAGGTATGGAGCTGAACTTGTCGCAGTACGACATCGAGCACGACCCCACCGCTGAGGTGGCCGACGAGACGCCCGCCGAGCCCGGCGGCGAGGTCGCGGCCGAGCCGGCGCTGGCCGACGAGGCACCCACGGCCGAGGCGCAGGTCGACGAGCCGCTCGCCGAGGAGGCCTTGGCCGACGAGTCCCAGCAGGACGAGGGCCTGGCCGAGCCGACCGACCAGCCGACGGACGAGGCTCCCGCCGAGGTCCCCGAGCCGGCAGCCGAGCCTGTGACCGAGCCCGCGGAGGAGCCGGTCGCCGAGGCCACCGAGGTGGAGGCCGTCGCGGAGGACGCCCAGGCGGACGAGGACGCCGAGGCCGGCGAGGCCAGCGAGGCCGAGGGTGCGGAGGGTTCCGAGGGTGCCGAGGAAGAGGACCCGCTCGAGGAGTTCCGCCGCGAGCTGTGGGCGAAGCCCGGCGAGTGGTACGTCGTCCACACCTACTACGGCATGGAGAACCGCGTCCGGCAGAACCTCGAGAACCGTATCGTCTCGCTGAACATGGAGGACTACATCCACGAGATCGTGGTCCCCACCGAAGAGGTCGCCGAGATCAAGAACGGCCAGCGCAAGATGGTCAAGCGGACCGTCCTGCCGGGCTACGTGCTGGTCCGGATGGACCTCACCGACGAGTCGTGGTCTGCCGTCCGGCACACCCCGTCGGTGACCGGCTTCGTGGGCCAGGCCCACCAGCCCGTCCCGCTGAGCATGTCCGAGGTCGAGACCATGCTGGCTCCTGCCGTGGTCGCCAAGGCAGAGGCGCCGGCAGGTGCCGCGGCCGGTGGTGGCGCCGCGACCGCCACCAAGCAGCCGGTCGAGGTGGCCGACTTCTCCGAGGGCGACTCGGTGATGGTGGTCGACGGACCGTTCGCCACCCTGCACGCGACGATCACCGAGATCAACGCCGAGGCCCAGCGGGTCAAGGCCCTCGTCGAGATCTTCGGCCGCGAGACCCCGGTCGAGCTCAGCTTCAGCCAGGTGCAGAAGGTCTGAGGCTCTCCCGGCAGCCCGAAGGTCGAGCTCGTCGAGAACCACGGGCCGGGGAGGATTTCGTTTCCATCGGGAAACCGACCAGAATGGTCCGGTTGCCCGGGCATCCCGGCTACCCAGCAACACCCAGCAACACCCAGCAACATCAAGGTGGCAGAGCCGGTCCGGCTCGCGATGACCACGACGTATCCACGTAGGTAAGGACACACACAGCAATGCCTCCCAAGAAGAAGATCGCCGCGCTGGTCAAGGTGCAGCTGCAGGCGGGGGCCGCGACTCCGGCGCCGCCGGTCGGTACCGCCCTCGGTCCGCACGGCGTCAACATCATGGACTTCTGCAAGGCCTACAACGCCCAGACGGAGTCGATGCGCGGCAACGTGATCCCGGTCGAGATCACCATCTACGAGGACCGGACGTTCACCTTCATCACGAAGACGCCTCCGGCCGCCGAGCTGATCAAGAAGGCCGCCGGCCTCCAGAAGGGCTCCGGCGTCCCGCACAAGGAGAAGGTCGGCCGCCTCACCAAGGACCAGGTCCGCGAGATCGCGACCACCAAGATGCCCGACCTCAACGCCAACGACATCGAGGCCGCGATGAAGATCGTGGAGGGCACCGCTCGCTCGATGGGCGTGACCACCGAGTGAGAGCCCCTGGCCCGAGCTTGCGAGGGCCAGGACAAGGCTCGAAGGTTGAGGAGCGTCCGGCTCGGACCCGAAGCGAAGCGAGGGGACGAGCGGCGCGTCTCGAAACCGAGTCCGGTCACCAGACAGATGCAACCCGTGGCAGGGCCGCGCTGGCCCGACGACCACATCTGGAGAACAGGAAGACCAGCACATGCAGCGCAGCAAGACCTACCGCGCGGCGGAGGAGACCTACGACAAGAACGAGGTCTACTCGCCGTACGCCGCGATCAAGATCGCCAAGGACACGAGCAAGAAGAAGTTCGACGAGACCGTCGACGTCGTGATGCGCCTCGGCGTCGACCCCCGCAAGGCCGACCAGATGGTGCGCGGCACCGTCAACCTGCCGCACGGCACGGGCAAGACCGCCCGGGTGCTCGTGTTCGCCGCCGCCGACAAGGCCGAGGCCGCACGTGAGGCGGGCGCGGACGTGGTCGGCGGCGACGAGCTGATCGAGCGGGTCAACGGCGGATGGCTCGACTTCGACGCCGTGGTCGCGACCCCCGACATGATGGGCAAGGTCGGCCGCCTCGGCCGCGTGCTCGGACCCCGTGGCCTGATGCCCAACCCCAAGACCGGCACCGTGACCCCGGATGTCGCCAAGGCCGTCTCGGACATCAAGGGTGGCAAGATCGAGTTCCGCGTCGACCGCCACGCCAACCTGCACTTCATCATCGGCAAGGCGTCGTTCAGCGAGACCCAGCTGGCGGAGAACTACGCCGCCGCGCTCGAGGAGGTGCTGCGGCTCAAGCCGAGCAGCTCCAAGGGCCGCTACCTGAAGAAGGTCACGGTCTCCACGACCATGGGCCCCGGCGTCCAGGTCGACCCCAACCGCACCCGGAACGTCTCGGAGCCGGACGAGAGCTGATCGCAACGCACCCGAGCCGGTCGAGACCACGGTGACTGCCCCAGGCTCAGTCACCGGGTTCCGACTCGCCGCTCCGGCTTCGCGAGCTCAGCCGTAGGCTCGCTCAACCTTGTTCGCCCACGTCGAGCCCTCGTGCCTCAGGCTCGACTGCTCACTCCACGTACACGCGCTCGTCGACGAGCTTCTCGGTGACGACCTTGCCGTGCGGGTCGAAGCGGCCCTGGTCGAAGCGCTTCTTGAACTCGATCGCGGCGCCGGCCCGGGCGGAGCGGTTCTTCTCGACGGTGACGACCGACCACTCCTTGAACTGCTCGGCGTTCTGCCCGCCGTACAGCAGGTGGTGGCGGGCCACGATGTCTGCCTTGGTGCCGAGCATCAGGACGACGTCGGGCTCGTAGGACAGGGCCGTGGAACCCCGCAGGTGACGGGTCCGCATCCGGGCGCCGGGCTCGAGACCCTCGTGGTCCATCGCGGCGACCGCGAAGACCGGGGCGTCGAAATCGATGGCGACGTCCTTGAGCTGCTCGGTGATCCTCGTGATCCGGTCCTCGTCGCCGAGCTCGGTCAACGGCGTCGCGACCTTCTGCAGGTAGTCGACGATGATCAGCGGGGACTCTCCGGTGCTGCCGATCACCTGCTTGATCGCGTCGTTGATCTCGGTGATCCCGGTGTGCGTGGCGGTCGAGCGGTGCACGACCAGGCGGTCGGCGTACTCGCTGACTTTGGCCAGGGCCTGGGTTCCGATGCCGTTGCGGGTGGCGGCCATCCGTTCGAGGAGACCGCCGCTGCCGGCCGTGCCCTCGAACATTCTCCGGATCTCGCTGAGACTCGGGGCGTCGTACGGGTCGATCTCGCCGCTCTCCATCGCCACGAGCCGCTGCGTCAGCGAGTCCGCCTCGAGCTCGTAGGTGAAGAACACGGCCGAGCGACCGGTCTTGACTGCGGCGCGGGCAGCCTGGAGGGCGAACATGGTCTTGCCCTGGCCCTGTGCGCCCGCGATCAGGTTCAGCGTCCCGGACCTGAACCCGCCCGCCATGGCGTCGTCGAGGAGGGGGAATCCCGTCGGCCACAGGCGTACGCCGCTGTCGGAGCTGCGCAGCCGTCTGTCGGCGCGTTCGAGAACGGCCGACAACGAGCTCACATGGTGATCCATGCGAGGATGGAACCACGGAACGTGAGCCCCCGTTGAAGATCCCCGAAATGTGCCCGGCCCTGCGCCAGACCACCGCGCATCTCTCGGCCAGGACGTCGATTTGGCGGCAGGGACCCGCACGCCGTACGCTGCTGGATCGTAACCAGAGACCGCCGGTCGCCATGGCTGTTAGCGCAGACATGACCGAAGGCTCCGCGAAGGCGGACGACCCGCGCAGGTGACAGAGCGGCACCCGGCCTGAATGGTGGGTGCGATCCACGCCCTGGGCCTGCGCCCGGGGCGTTCGTCTTTCCCAGGGCCCTCGGGCCGGGGTCTCGCCCATCGGAAGGAGACCCATGGCGCGGGCAGAGAAGCAGGCCGCCGTCGCGGAGATCGTCGAGTCGTTCAACGATGCCGCCGGCGCCGTGCTGACCGAGTACCGCGGTCTCACCGTGAAGCAGCTGCAGGAACTGCGGCGCTCTCTCGGTGCGAACGCCGACTACGCCGTGGTCAAGAACACGCTGGCCAAGCTCGCCGCGAAGGACGCGGGAATCGACGGCTTCGACGACCTGCTGACGGGCCCGACCGCGATCGCCTTCATCAAGGGTGACGTCGTCGAGGCCGCCAAGGGTCTGCGTGACTTTGCCAAGGCGAACCCCACCCTGGTCATCAAGGGTGGCGTCCTGGACGGCAAGCCTCTCGACGCGAAGGAGGTCGCCAAGCTGGCCGACCTCGAGTCGCGCGAGGTGCTCCTGGGCAAGCTGGCCGGCGCGATGCTCGCGTCGCTCAGCCAGGCCGTCTACCTGCTCAACGCCCCCATCGCCCAGGCCGCCCGGCTCGCCGGTGCGCTCCAGGCGAAGGCCGAGCAGGACCCCTCGATCCTCGCAGGTGGGGCTGGTACGCCGGTCGCCGCCGAGGAGGCGCCGGCCGCGGACGTGGCGGACGCCCCCTCTGACGAGGTGACCGAGGCCCCCGCCGTCGAGACCACCGAGGCCGCGGCTGACGACCCTGTCGACGCCGCTGCCGAGGAGGCCCCGGCCGCGGAGGCCACCGCCGCCTCTGACGAGAGCGACACGACGGAGGCCTGACCCGATAACAGGGCCGCCGTACCCACCTGTAGGAAACCCGGTCCGCCGCGACCCGGCTGGACTCATGAGATTGGAAGGAAACGCCACCATGGCGAAGCTCACCACCGACGAGCTGCTCGACGCGTTCAAGGAGATGACGCTGATCGAGCTCAGCGAGTTCGTCAAGCAGTTCGAGGACACCTTCGGCGTCACCGCGGCCGCTCCGGTCGCTGTTGCCGCCGCCCCCGCGGCCGGCGGTGCCGCCGGCGGCGAGGCGGAGGCCGTTGTCGAGCAGGACGAGTTCGACGTGATCCTGGATGCTGCCGGCGACAAGAAGATCAACGTGATCAAGGAGGTGCGCGCCCTGACCTCCCTCGGCCTGAAGGAGGCCAAGGACCTGGTCGAGGCCGCCCCCAAGGCAGTTCTCGAGCGCGTCACCAAGGAGCAGGCCGAGAAGGCGAAGGAGTCCCTCGAGGGCGCCGGCGCCTCCGTCACCCTCAAGTGACGATCGCCTAGCGCAACCGTCGAGGCGGGTGCTCCC
>JAFMQY010000004.1:3660-21104 GCA_017354415.1 Nocardioides sp. | reverse complement strand
GGGGCCACCCGCCTTCACATTTCGCAGATACGCGAAGCGCTCGACGGGTACGGGACAGTCATGAACGCTTCGGCTTGGTTCATGATCGCCATCTTCGCCTTGTTCGCCATCGGCCTGACGGCCGCAGTCCTCCTCGGAGCTCACCGAGACCGCGAAGTCGAGGCGGACGTCAGGCGGGAGTCACGCCGTCGGCTTGGCATGTTCCCGGGCAGAAACCCGGGCCGCCAACGCCGGTAGCGACCATTGGCACGGTTGCAAGACCTTTGGCTCTGGGCCACAGATGCGCGGTGCGGGACGGTGGAGGTGAGAACCGCGGTGGGCCGCGGTGCGTACGAGGAGGTCCAACATGAGTTCTGTCATGGAGACGCCAGCCAGCACCAAGCCCCCAAGCGTGTGGTCCGGTCTCCTGTCGCTGCCCGAACTGTGGGGCGCGATCGCGATCGCCTTCATGTGGATGGCCGTGCTGTTCGCCTGCATCGATGGCGGTGACTTCGTCAGTGTGAACGGGGGCGGCACCGCGCAGACGACGACCGTTCCGTCCGGGATCTTCGTGGCCTTCTTCGCCAGCCTGGCCACCATCGCCGTTGCCAGGCGAGCGTTCAGGCGGGAAACCGGCGCGAGCGACCACTCCGATTCCGGCGTGAACTGAAGCCTGAAGACAGCGGTCTGCCCGCCCGGCAAGAATGCACCTGTGCGTGCACAGCGGGACCGCGATGAACAGACCGTCCTCATCGGAACGGCCCTCGGCGTGTTCGCTCTCGTCATGGTCGCCGAGGGACTTGCCCTGTGGCTCCTCCACTCCACGTTTGACATAGCCATCGGCAGAGCGGTCACCGGCGGGGCGGTCGTCATCGCCGGCACCGTGGCGATCATGAACCTGGTGAGGTCGGAGAAGGGCTGAACCCACGACCCCGCCCCCCTCGCGCGGTCGCGACAAGCTCGACCGACGACCCAGGCTCGACCGGCGCCCCAGGCTCCGGCGACGAGGGCGTAACTTCTCGGGGCCGGGGGCGTTGAGCCCAGGAAGCACGGCCACGAGCCCCGCGTGGCCGGCGACACCTGGGAGGGCAGCAGACCCATGGGCGTGGAGATCCAGATCGAGGGTCTGACCAAGTCCTTTGGCAGACAGCTCATCTGGGGGGACGTGACGCTGACGGTCCCCCCGGGCGAGATCTGCGTGATGCTCGGGCCGTCCGGCACCGGCAAGTCCGTGCTGCTCAAGACGCTCATCGGGCTGCTCAAGCCCGACCGCGGCAGCGTGGTGATCGAGGGGGTCGACATCACCACGTGCTCCGAGCGCCAGCTGTACGACGTACGCAAGCTGTTCGGCGTCCTGTTCCAGGACGGCGCGATGTTCGGCTCGATGAACCTCTACGACAACGTCGCGTTCCCGCTGCGCGAGCACACCCGGAAGCCCGAGTCCGAGATCCGCTCCATCGTGATGGAGAAGATGGACCTGGTCGGCCTCCTCGGGGCGGAGGGCAAGCTGCCGGGCGAGATCTCCGGCGGCATGCGCAAGCGTGCGGGGTTGGCCCGCGCGCTGGTGCTGGACCCCGAGATCGTGCTCTTCGACGAGCCGGACTCGGGCCTCGACCCGGTCCGCACGTCGTTCCTCAACCAGCTGATCGTCGACCTGAACGCGCAGATCGACGCCACCTTCCTGATCGTCACGCACGACATCAACACTGCGCGCACCGTGCCGGACAACATCGGGCTGCTCTACCACCGGCACCTGGCGATGTTCGGCCCGCGCGAGATGTTGCTGTCATCTGAAGAGCCGGTCGTCCGGCAGTTCCTCAACGCCCAGACCATCGGCCCGATCGGGATGTCGGAGGAGAAGGACGCCGACGAGCTCGAGGCCGAGAAGGGCCGGGAGCTTCCGCCGCTCCCTCCGATCCCCCTCCAGCTTGAGCCGTCCACAGGCATCCCCCGGCGCAGCCAGCGACCGCCCGGCGAGTGGTGCCGCACGTACGGCGTGACGCCCCCGCCCGGATCGTTCGAACCCGCCATGGCGATGAGCGTGGGAGGCTGACATGTCATCGCTGACCGCCTCACGCGTTCTCGCACCGATCGGGACCGCGGGCAAGCTGTTCGCGTTCGGGCTCGACGTGGGCCGGGGCATGTTCCGCCGACCCTTCCAGTTCCGCGAGTTCGTCCAGCAGGCCTGGTTCATCGCCTCGGTCACGATCATCCCGACTGCCCTCGTCGCCATCCCCTTCGGCGCCGTGATCGCGCTTCAGGTCGGTGGCCTGATCAAGCAGTTCGGCGCGCAGTCGTTCACCGGCTCGGCGTCGGTGCTGGCCGTCGTACGCGAGGCGGGGCCGATCGCCACCTCGCTGCTGATCGCCGGGGCAGGCGGCTCGGCCATCGCCGCCGACCTCGGCGCCCGCAAGATCCGCGAGGAGCTCGACGCGATGATGGTGCTGGGCATCGACCCGATCCAGCGTCTGGTGGTCCCCCGGGTGCTCGCCTGCATGCTGGTCGCGGTCTTCCTCAACGGCCTGGTCAGCGTCGTCGGCGTCGCCGGCGGCTACGTCTTCAACGTCGTCCTGCAGGGAGGCACGCCGGGCGCCTACATCGCCAGCTTCACCGCGCTCGCCCAGCTACCCGACCTGTACCAGGGCATGGCCAAAGCACTGGTGTTCGGCCTGATCGCCGCCATCGTCGCGTCGTACAAGGGCATGAACGCCGGCGGCGGCCCGAAGGGCGTCGGCGACGCCGTCAACGAGTCCGTCGTCGTCACCTTCATGCTCCTGTTCGTCGTCAACTTCGTGATGAGCGCGATCTACTTCCAGCTCGTCCCGCCCAAGACCGGTTGACCCGCATGGCGAACATCAAGGCGGTCTACGAGAAGCCCCTCCGCACCCTGGACGACCTGGGCGCGGAGCTGGCGTTCTTCCTGCGCGCGCTGGCGTGGACGCCCAAGACGGTGGTCCGCTACAAGAAGGAGATCCTGCGGATCCTGGCCGAGGTCACCCTCGGTGCGGGCGCCCTGGCGGTGATCGGCGGCACCGTCGGCGTGATCACCGCGATGTGCTTCTTCACCGGCACCGAGGTCGGCCTGCAGGGGTACGCCGCGCTGAACCAGATCGGCACCGCGGCGTTCTCCGGCTTCGTGTCGGCGTACTTCAACACCCGGGAGATCGCTCCACTCGTGGCCGGGATCGCGCTCGCCGCGACGGTCGGCTGCGGCTTCACGGCCCAGCTCGGGGCGATGCGGATCTCCGAGGAGGTCGACGCCCTGGAGGTGATGGCGGTGCCGTCGTTGCCGTTCCTGGTCAGCACTCGGATCGTCGGCGGCCTGATCGCGATCGTCCCCTTGTACGTCGT
The DNA here is from genome assembly GCA_017354415.1 of Nocardioides sp. Lineage (GTDB taxonomy): Bacteria > Actinomycetota > Actinomycetes > Propionibacteriales > Nocardioidaceae > Nocardioides. The sequence goes on along the minus strand of JAFMQY010000004.1, from coordinate 17,774 downwards.
GGGGCTGGTGTCGTCGTACTTCGCGACGCGGCTGACGGTGACCCGCTTCTTCGGGCAGAGCACGGGCACCTACGACTACTACTTCCACACCTTCCTGCCACCCCAGGACGTGCTCTGGTCGTTCGGCAAGGTGCTGGTCTTCGCGGTGACCGTGATCCTGATCCACTGCTACTACGGCTACAACGCCTCAGGCGGGCCTGCCGGGGTCGGTGTCGCCGTCGGCAAGGCGGTCCGCACGAGCATCGTCGCGATCAACGTGATCGACCTGTTCCTCTCGATGGCCATCTGGGGGGCGGCCACGACCGTGAGGCTGGCCGGCTGATGCGCGGCGGCACGCTGAAGCTCAAGGCGATGGGTCTCGGCTTCCTGGCTCTGATCATGGGCGGCGTCTGGCTCACCTACGGCGTCTTCACCCAGAGGTTCACGTCGTTCGACGAGGTCACCCTGGACGCATCGACCATCGGGTTGCAGATGCCCGACCGCGCGGACGTGAAGATCCGCGGCGTCATCGTCGGCGAGGTACTCGGCTTCACCGCCACCGACCAGGGCGCGCAGGTCCGCCTCGGCATCTACCCCAGCCAGATGCACACGATCCCGGGCAACGTCACCGGTGCGATCGTGCCCAAGACGCTGTTCGGTGAGAAGTACGTGTCGCTCGTCGTTCCGAAGGACCCGTCGCCACAGCCGCTGCAGCCCGGCGCCACCATCAGCCGCACCCACGTGCCGGTGGAGGTGCAGAAGGTGCTGGCTGACCTGTACCCCCTGCTCCGCACCGTGCAGCCGGCCGACCTCAACCTCACCCTGAACGCGATCTCCACCGCGCTCGAGGGACGCGGCGACGCCCTCGGCCGCGACCTGGTGACGGTCGACCATTACCTGAAGCGGATCAACCCGCAGATCCCACAGGTCCTGCAGGACCTCCGGTTGACCACCCAGGTCTCGAACACCTATGCCGACGTGGCGCCCGAGATCGGCCAGATCCTGCGCAACACGATCAAGACGACCGGCACCCTCGAGGACCGGCACCGGCAGCTGCAGACGCTCTTCGCCGATGTGACGTCGTTCTCCGACACCGCCCACGACTTCCTGCGCCAGAACGGCGCGAACATCATCCGGCTCGGGCAGCTCTCCCGGCCGCAGGCCGCGATGCTCGCCCGCTACGCGCCGGAGTACCCCTGCCTGCTCAGTGGCCTGGTCACGTCCGGCAAGCGGGAGGCCCAGGCCTTCCGGGGCTTCACCCTCCACATCGTGCTCGAGACCCTGCCGAACCAGCCGCGCGGCTACACCCCGGCCGACGCCCCGGTGTACGGCGACACACGCGGCCCCAACTGCCTCCACCTGCCCAACGCTCCCTGGAGCCAGTCGAACCCGGTGCGGCACCAACCGAACTTCAACGACGGCGTCAACAGCCCGACCGGCAAGGGCACCGACCGGGTCGCGCCGGGGTACGGCGGGGGTTCCGGGGGCTCCTACACCCGCGGCACGGGGTACGCCGGCGGCCCGGCCGAAGCCGGTGTCCTCAAGAGCCTCCTCGGCCCCTCGCTCGGGGTGTCGCCGACGGACGTGCCCGACCTCGGCGTGCTCCTGGTCGGACCGATGGCGCGCGGGGCGGAGGTGTCGCTGCGGTGAGCCGTCTCGACACCCGCACTCTCTCGTCGCTGGTCAAGCTCGTGATCTTCATGGTGGTCACGGCGCTGGCCACCGGCGTGCTCGCGATCATCATCGGCAACATCAGCTTCGGCTCGAGCCACACCTACAAGGCGGTCTTCGTCGACGCCACCGGTCTGGTGAAGGGCGACGACGTCCGGATCGCCGGGGTCAAGGTGGGCTCGGTCCAGGACGTCTCGATCGTCGACCGCACGCAGGCGCTGGTCACCTTCGACGTCCAGAGCAGCACCGCGCTGACCCGGTCGACGCACGCCGACATCCGGTACCGGAACCTCGTCGGGCAGCGCTACATCGCTCTCACCAACGAGATCGGCAACACCGGCGTACTCGAGCCGGACTCGACCATCCCGGTGTCGCGGACCTCGCCGGCACTCGATCTGACCGTGCTCTTCAACGGGTTCAAACCGCTGTTCCAGGCGCTCTCGCCCACCCAGGTCAACGAGCTCTCCTACGAGATCATCCAGGTCTTCCAGGGCCAGGGCGGCACCCTGAACGGGATGCTCGCGCACACCGCGTCCATCACCCAGACCCTGGCGAACCGCGACCGGGTGATCGGGCAGCTGATCACCAACCTCAACTCCGTGCTCGACCACGTGGGCCGGCGCAACCGGCAGCTGAACGACCTGATCACGACGTTCCAGCACTTCGTGGGCGGGCTGAAGCAGGACCGGGGGGCGATCCTCGGGTCGCTCGACCAGATCTCGCAGCTGTCCGTCCAGACCGCCGACCTGGTCTCCGGCATCCGGGGCCCGTTCGTCTCCGACGTCCACCACCTCCGTGGCTTCGCCGCCAACCTCGACCGCGGCCGGGCCGAGATCGACCGTGCCCTGCAGGTGCTTCCGATCAAGCTGACCAAGGTCGGTCGCACCGCGAGCTACGGATCGTGGTTCAACTTCTACCTCTGCAACTTCACCGGGCAGATCCGGATCGGCAAGAACGCCCTCCCGGTCACGTACAACACCGGCTCCACGAGGTGCAACCTCGGATGAGCACTCCCTTCCGTGAGCGCAACCCCGTGATCATCGGGGCGGTCGGCCTCGCCGTGGTGCTGGGGCTGATCCTGCTCGCCTTCAACGCCCAGAACCTGCCGATCATCGGCGGCGGCACCACCTACTACGCCGACTTCGCCGAGGCCGGCGGGCTCAAGGCAGACGACGAGGTGCGCATCGCCGGGGTCCGGGTCGGCAAGGTCGACTCGGTCTCCCTCGACGGCGACCACGTCAAGGTCGCGTTCCGGATCGAGAACGGCGCAGACTTCGGCACGGCCACCCGGGCCGCGATCAAGGTGAAGACCCTGCTCGGCGCGATGTACCTCTCGCTCGAGCCGGCCGGGCCGGGCCAGCTGCCCCAGGGCAGCGAGATCCCCATCTCCCGCACCACCTCGCCGTACGACGTGGTGCAGGCGTTCTCGGGCCTCGCCCGCACCTCGGACCGGATCAACACCCACCAGCTCGCCCGGAGCCTGACCACGCTGGCGGACCTGACCCGGAACACGCCGAAGAACTTCCGGCGGGCGCTCGGCGGGGTGTCCGCCCTCTCGATCGACCTCGCGGCCCGCGACCAGCAGATCGGGACGCTGCTGACTCACCTGCGGACGGTCACCACGACCCTGAATGCCCGCGACCAGGACATCGTCGGCCTGATGCGCGACTCGGCGGTGCTGTTCCAGGCGCTCGACCGGCGCCGCCAGGCCGTGCACGACCTGCTGCACTCGACCACCCGGCTCTCCGTCGAGCTCACGAGGCTGGTGCAGCAGAGCCGGTCGGACCTGAAGCCGGCGCTGAGCCACCTCGCGACCGTCGTCGACGTGCTGAACAAGGACTCCGACCAGATCGACCAGAGCATCCGGCTGATGGCCCCCTTCTACCGGGTGTTCGCGAACACGCTCGGAAACGGCCCGTGGTTCGACACCTACATCCAGAACATGCCGCCGGTCCCACAGCTGGGTGGTGGCTGACATGAACCTGCTGACCAAGCTCGTGCTCCCGGTCGTGCTGGTGGCCCTCGTGGTGGTCGGCCTGGTCACCTTCCTGTCGGGGGGCCAGAGACAGAAGACGCTGACCGCCGACTTCCCGCGCACCGTGTCGCTGTACCAGGGCAGCGACGTACGGGTGCTCGGCGTGCCCGTCGGGAAGGTCGATTCCGTCACGCCGTCGGGCACCCAGGTCATCGTGACCATGCATTACGACGCGAACGTCCAGATCCCCGCGAACGCCAAGGCGGTGATCGTGTCGCCCTCGATCGTCGGGGACCGGTTCGTGCAGCTGACTCCGGCGTACACCGGTGGGCAGGTTCTCGCGGACGGCGCCACCCTCACCGAGCAACGTACGGCGGTGCCGCTCGAGCTCGACCAGATCTACTCGAGCCTCGACAACCTCACCGTCGCGCTCGGACCCAACGGCGCGAACTCGAAGGGTGCCCTGACCGACCTGCTCGACACGACGGCACGCAACTTCCGCGGCCAGGGCGCGAAGTTCCACCGCACCATCCGGAACTTCGCCCAGCTCAGCGGCACGCTCTCAGACAACAAGGGACAGCTCTTCGGATCGGTCCGCGAGCTCGAGGGCTTCGTCCACACGCTGGCCCGCAACGACACGACCGTCCGGTCCTTCAACGAGTCCCTGGCGCAGGTCTCCCAGATGCTCAGGGGCGAGCGAGGCGACCTGGCGGCATCCCTCCACCATCTCGGCATCGCCATGAAGCAGGTCTCAGGCTTCGTGCGCAGCAACCGGGACGTCCTCGGGCGGAACATCTCCGGCCTCGACGAGCTCAGCAAGGTCCTGGTCAAGCAGCGGACCGCCCTGGCGGAGACGCTGCGCGACGCCCCGCTGGCGCTCAACAACCTGGCCCTCACCTACAACCCGCAGGCCGGCACTCTCGACACCCGCGCCAACCTGGGCGAGCTCGGTCACCAGATCAGCTCGGATCCGTCGACGTTCCTGTGCGGCATCCTCGACCAGGCCAACCAGGGTGGTCAGGCCTGCCGAGCGGTCGAGCGGATCTTGGGCAACGGCCGTACGCCGGCGCTCGCCCAGGGCGGAGGCCGCAACGGGCCGTCGATGGTCGACCGTACGGACCCGACCCTGGGTGGACTCGTGGAGGCCGGCCGATGACCCGCTTCCGCTTCCTTCTCCGAGGCCTGATCGCGTTCCTCGCCGTGGCGCTGTTGTTGACCGGCTGCTCGTTCGACCCCTACAAGCTGCCGCTCCCCGGCGGTGTCGACGTCGGCAGCAACCCGATCACGGTCACCGCGCAGTTCAGCGACGTGCTCGACCTGGTGCCCGACTCGACGGTCAAGGTCAACGACGTCACGGTCGGCAAGATCACCGACATCAGGCTCCAGGGCTACCACGCCCTCGTCACCATGCAGCTGCGCAACGACACGAAGCTGCCCGACAACGCGGTCGCCACGATCCAGCAGACCAGCCTGCTGGGCGAGAAGTTCGTGCAGCTGGCCGCACCTTCCACCGGCGCCAGCCCGAACCCGCTGAAGTCCGGTGACGTCATCCCGATGGCGCACACCGGCCAGAACCCCGAGGTCGAGCAGGTGCTCGGCGCGCTCAGCCTGCTCCTCAACGGCGGCGGTGTCGGGCAGCTGCAGACGATCGCCCACGAGCTGAACCAGACCCTGCACGGGCGCGAGGGCGCGGCGCGGTCGGTGCTGCACCAGATCGACTCGTTCACCGGTCAGCTCGACCGTCACAAGCAGGACATCGTGCAGGCGCTGGACGCGCTGAACCGCTTCTCCGGCCAGCTGAACCACCAGCGCTCGACCATCGACGCGACCCTCGGTGAGCTCCCGGGCGCGTTGCGGTCGATCGACTCCCAGCGGCACGACCTGGTCCGGATGCTGCGGGCGCTCGCGCACCTCAGCGGGGTGGGCGTCCACGTGATCTCGCTGTCCAAGGACGCGACGATCGCCACCCTGCGTCAGCTGAGCCCCGTGCTCAGCCAGCTCCAGGCGTCCGGCAGCGACTTCGTGAAGGCCTTCAACGTCGCGCTCACCTACCCGTTCGTGGACGAGGTCGTCGGCCGCGACCCGCAGGTGGCGCGCAACCTGCAGATGGGCGACTACACCAACCTCTCGATCAAGCTCGATCTCTCGCTGGACCAGAACGGCAGCCTGCCGATCCCGACCGGGCTGCCCACCGCGCTGCCGACCCTCCCCACCGACCTGCCGACCAGCCTGCCGACCTCGCAGATCACCAAGCTCCTCGGTGACGTGGCGAAATGCCTGCAGAGCGGCGACATCACGAGCAAGGTCTGTCAGAGGGTGCTGAACGACCCGCAGGAGCTGCTCAAGCTGGTCGCTTCGTGCAAGAAGCACAAGAACCACGGCAACGCGGTCTGCCAGGTGCTGGGCTCCCTTCCCAGCCTTCCTACAGCGGGGACGGGCGGCCCGTCATTGAGCCTGCCGACCAGCCTGCTGCCCTCGCTGGGCCTGCGCTCGGCGCCGCGACCAGCGCCCTTCGGCAGGCGCGGGCCGACCATGGGCCAGCTGTCCCGGATGTATGACCCCGCGCTGGTCAGGCTGCTCGTCCCCGGGATGGTGGTGGGCCGGTGATCGCGCGTCGGACCAAGGTCCAGCTCATGGTGTTCGCCCTGATCACGATGCTCGGGGTCAGCTTCGTGGGGGCCCGCTATGCCCGGCTGAACCGCCTCTTCTACAGCACGTCGTACACCGTGGTCGCGCACTTCCGGGACTCCGGCGGCATGTACGCCGGCGGCCTGGTCTCCTATCGCGGTGTGTCGGTCGGGGATGTCCAGAAGCTGGTGCTGACCCGCGACGGCGTCGACGCCTACCTCGACATCGACAAGAGCTGGGACGGCAAGATCCCCGCCGACACCCTCGCTGTGGTCGGCAACCGGTCGGCCGTCGGGGAGCAATACGTCGACCTCCAGCCGCGGACCGACAGCGCCCCGTTCCTGCACGACGGCTCCCAGATCGCGATGGCCGACACCCGCACGCCGTTGCCCACGCAGAAGCTGCTCGGTGACATCTCGACCACCGTGGAGTCGGTCCACCGTGGCTCGCTGCGTACCACCGTCCGCGAGCTCGGGAAGGCGTTCGCGGGCACAGGGCCGGACCTCCAGCGGATCATCGACACCGGCACGTCGTTCATCGACGCGGCGAACCGGAACTTCGACGTCACCACGGCGCTGCTGCACGACGGCAACACCGTCCTGCGCGGCCAGGTCGCCTCGGCCGACGCCATCCGCTCCTTCGCCCGCGACCTGCGGCTGTTCTCCGGCACCCTGGCGGGCCACGACCGGGACCTGCGGCGTGTGATCGACAACGGCGCCGTCACCGCCACCGACCTGCGCCAGTTCCTGCAGGACAACCAGGTCGACCTGGGCGACCTGATCAACAACCTGGTCACCACCGGGCAGATCGTGGTCCAGCACTTGCCCGGGCTCCGCCAGGTGCTCGTGCTCTACCCGTACGTCGTCGAGGGCGGCTTCACCGTGGTCTCGAAGTCGCCCGAGACCGGGCTGTACGACGCGCACTTCGGGCTGGTGCTCACCAACAACCCGCCGGTCTGCCACAACGGCTACCAGAGCACCGACACCCGACCGCCCCAGGACGGCTCGAACCGGCCGATGAACGTCGATGCCCACTGTGCCGAGCCCGCGTCGCAGTCGGACCCGCGCGGCGCTCAGCATGCACCGGACAACCGTCCCGGTGCGGCCTACCGACCCGTCGCGTCGTACGACCCGACGACCCAGCGCGTCCACTGGGGCTCTCGGATCCCCGGCGGACTGGAAGACCCCGGGAGCCCCGCCCCGGCAACGCTCGGAGAGGAGACGTGGAAATGGCTGTATCTCCAGCCCTTGACCGCCGGCCGGAGGTGACCTCACCTCCCGACGAGGAACACGACGAGGGACAGATCGTGCCGACCCGGGCACCCCTGTTCCGCCTGGTGCTGCTCGGAGTCCTCGCGCTCGTGCTGGTTGCGTCGCTGGTCACCGGCCTGGTCCTGGCTCCGGCTCGTGGCTGGCTCGTCCACCGGACCCAGGCCGACGCGGTGCAGGCGGACCGCGAGGCGGCCATGGCGCAGACCGAGCAGTTCGTGATGCGGGTGAACACCTACGGCCCGGCGATGCTCGACAGCCAGGGCGAGATGCCGTCGTACCGCAGCCGCGTGAAGGCCGTGATCACGCCCAAGTTCGCGGTGTCGTTCGACAAGAGCGTCACGCTCGCCGAGCAGAGCGTGAAGAACTACGGGCTGGCCCGCACGTGCGCGGTCTACTCCACCGGCGTCGAGCTGATCGACAGCGACTCGGCCCAGGTCCTGGTCGCGGGCTCGATCAGCCAGACCGTCAAGAACCGCCAGGGCAAGCGGGTCGCCGCCGGCGAGCCGTCGCCCTTCCGGCTGCGGGTGAGCCTGGACAAGATCGACGGCACCTGGCTCGTCGACGACTACCAGCCGGTGACGACGTCATGACGGGCGCGAGTTGGTACGACGTCCTCGGTGTCGACGCGACCGCGTCCGCCGACGAGATCCGCGTGGCGTGGCGGAGCGCCGTGTCCGACCTCGACCCCACCGACCGGCGCTTCCGGGTCTTGAGCCAGGCCGCGGAGGTACTCCTCGACGACGATCGGAGGGCGGCGTACGACGCCGAGCACGGGGTCGCCGTCGCCGCTGAGGAGCCTGTGGTCGAGGAGTCCGCGACGGAGGAGCCGGAGCCCGCAGCGGAGACGCGCAGCGGTGCCCGGTCGTGGTGGGCCGTCCCCGGCTGGCTGCTGACGGCCGTCGCCGGGCTCACCGCCGTGTCGGTCGCCTTCGTGCTGGTGCTGCTCACCCGGCCCTCGGAGGCCTCGGTCGAGAACGACACGCAGGCGGCCCAGGCGGCGGCCGAGCGGGCCGTCGTACCCCTGCTCTCCTACGACGCCCGGCACCTCGATCAGAGCCACGCCCGGGCGACGCCGTACCTGACCGACAACGAGCGGCAGCAGTACGACAAGCTGTTCGCGGTGATCCGGCAGAACGCGCCGCGGACCGGGACCGTGGTCCGGGCCAAGTACCTCGCCTCCGGGATCGTCCGGAGCGGCACCGACCGCGTCGACGTACTGGTGTTCGTCAACCAGATGACCACGAACAAGCAGCATCCGAAGACGCCGGTCGACTACAAGAACCAGGTCACGGTCACCATGGCCAAGGTCGGCGACCAGTGGCTCGTCGACAACCTGACCACCAACACCGGCCGCTCCTAGTTTGTGGTGTCGGTGGCCGAGCCCGTGTCGGGACCCGGTCCCGTGCTTTCGGTGGTCGAGCCGGGCGAGCGCCAGCGAGCCCGTGTCGAGACCCCGGGTTCTGTGCTTTCGGTGGTCGAGCCGGGCGAGCGCCAGCGAGTCCGTGTCGAGACCCGAGGCGGGTGGGCTCACTCGCTCGTCTGAGGCGTCCGCGCGCCACGCCGCCGTGCGAGCGCCAGCGAGCCCGTGTCGAGACCCGGTTCCGTGCTTTCGGTGGTCGAGCCGTGCGAGCGCCAGCGAGCCCGTGTCGAGACCCGGGCTCTGTGCCTTCGGTGGTCGAGCCGGGCGAGCGCCAGCGAGCCCGTGTCGAGACCCGAGGCGGGTGAGCTCACTCCGCTCGTCTGAGGCGTCCGCGCGCCACGCCGCCGTGCGAGCGCCAGCGAGCCCGTGTCGAGACCCGGGCTCTGTGCTTTCGGTGGTCGAGCCGGGCGAGCGCCAGCGAGCCCGTGTCGAGACCCAAGGCGGGTGAGCTCACTCGCTCGACTGAGGCGTCCGCGCGCCACGCCGCCGTGCGAGCGCCGGGAGGTCGCCGTACCTCCCCTCGATCAGCGCTCGACGCTTGCGTCGACCCCAGTTCTGGATCTGCTTCTCGCGCGCGAACGCCGCCCCGATGTGCTCGTGCTCCTCGAACCACACGAGCCGAACCGGAAGGCGGCAGCGCGTGTAGTCGGCGCCCAGACCGAGTTGGTGCTGCTCGACGCGTTCCTCGAGGAGCTCGGTGCTGCCGACGTAGTAGGAGGCGTCCTCGCACTCGAGCATGTAGACGTAGGCCATGCCTGCCACCTTGCAGTCGTTCAGTCCGGGGCGCCACCCGTGGGCTTCGGCCTGTGGATGGGCGTCAGGTGGTGGGGTCTCGACTCCGCCTCGCTGGCGCTCGGCGGGCTCGACCACCGAAAGGCAGGGGCCGGCGGGTGGCTCGACCACCGAAGGGGAGGGTCGGATGCGTCTCGACTCCGCCTCGCTGGCGCTCGGCGGGCTCGACCACCGAAGGAGGGCGGCTGGACGACCGAAGAGGTGCGTGATCTGTGCGGAAGTGCTTGACCTCGGGCCTGCGCAGGGTCACACTCGTGGGGACGTTCGACCAGAGGGTCGGATGCCATTTGTGGTGCGCGCACATCTGGGGTACGATTTCTCTTTGCGCCTGCCCTCAAATGCTGATCGCCTGCCCGGTGGCTGATTCTGTGGTGGACAGGTGCTCCCTCCGCCTCGTTCGTCGAAGGACAGATCTTGGCCGCGCGTAAAACCGCCGACACCTCCACCACCACGCCGCAGCGCATCTCGTTCGCAAAGATCAGCGAACCCCTCGAAGTTCCCAAGCTCCTCTCCCTCCAGACCGACAGCTTCAACTGGCTGATCGGCAACGAGGCCTGGCAGGCCCAGGTCGCGGCCCGCGAGGCCGCCGGCGAGGACGTCTCCCACAAGTCTGGTCTCCAGGAGATCTTCGAGGAGATCTCCCCGATCGAGGACTTCTCCGAGACGATGAGCCTCTCGTTCGAGAACCCCGTCTTCTACGACCCCAAGTACACCGTCGAGGAGTGCAAGGAGAAGGACTTCACCTACTCCGCGCCCCTCTACGTCTCCGCCGAGTTCACCAACAACGAGACCGGTGAGATCAAGGGCCAGACGGTCTTCATGGGCGACTTCCCGCTGATGTCGCCCCGCGGCACCTTCATCATCAACGGCACCGAGCGCGTCGTGGTCAGCCAGCTGGTCCGCTCGCCCGGCGTCTACTTCGAGCGCACCCCTGACAAGACCTCGGACAAGGACATCTTCACCGCCAAGGTGATCCCGAGCCGCGGCGCCTGGCTGGAGTTCGAGATCGACAAGCGCGACATGGTCGGCGTCCGTCTCGACCGCAAGCGCAAGCAGAACGTCACCGTCCTGCTCAAGGCCCTCGGCTGGACCAACGAGCAGATCCTCGAGGAGTTCGGGGACTACGAGTCCATCCGCCTCACCCTGGAGAAGGACCACACCGAGACCCAGGACGACGCGCTGCTCGACATCTACCGCAAGCTGCGCCCGGGCGAGCCGCCGACGCGTGAGGCCGCGCAGACGCTGCTGAACAACTACTACTTCAACCCCAAGCGCTACGACCTGGCCAAGGTCGGTCGCTACAAGATCAACAAGAAGCTCGGCCTGCACGAGGTCTTCGACCAGCAGACGCTGACCATCGACGACATCGTGGCGACGATCCGCTACATCGTCCGCCTGCACAACGGCGACGCCGACCTGGTCGACGCCGCGGGCACGACGTACCACGACGCCGACGGCAAGCCGATCGAGGTCCAGGCCGACGACATCGACCACTTCGGCAACCGCCGCATGCGGACCGTGGGCGAGCTGATCCAGAACCAGCTGCGCACCGGGCTGGCCCGAATGGAGCGCGTGGTCCGCGAGCGGATGACGACCCAGGACGTCGAGGCGATCACGCCGCAGTCCCTGATCAACATCCGCCCGGTGGTCGCGGCGCTGAAGGAGTTCTTCGGCACCTCCCAGCTGAGCCAGTTCATGGACCAGACCAACCCGATCTCGGGCCTGACCCACAAGCGTCGTCTCTCGGCGCTGGGCCCCGGCGGTCTGTCCCGTGACCGGGCCGGCATGGAGGTCCGCGACGTCCACCACAGCCACTACGGCCGGATGTGCCCGATCGAGACCCCTGAGGGTCCGAACATCGGTCTGATCGGCTCGCTGGCCACCTTCGGCCGGATCAACCCGTTCGGGTTCGTCGAGACGCCCTACCGCAAGGTCGTCAAGGGCAAGGTCACCGACCAGATCGACTACCTCACCGCCGACGACGAGGACAAGTACGTCATCGCTCAGGCCAACGCGCCGCTCGACGACAAGGGCCGCTTCGCCGAGGAGCGGGTGCTGGTCCGTCAGCGGCACGGCGAGGTCAGCGAGATCCTGCGTGACGAGGTCGACTACATGGACGTCTCGCCGCGCCAGATGGTGTCGGTCGCGACCGCCCTGATCCCGTTCCTCGAGCACGACGACGCCAACCGGGCTCTGATGGGCGCCAACATGCAGCGCCAGGCCGTGCCGCTGATCCGCAGCGACGCGCCCCTGGTCGGCACCGGCATGGAGTACCGCGCCGCGGTCGACGCCGGTGACGTGCTGGTCGCCGACAAGGCCGGCGTGGTCAAAGAGGTGTCCGCCGACGCCATCGAGGTGGCGAACGACGACGGCACCTACACGACGTACAAGCTGTCGAAGTTCCGGCGGTCCAACCAGGGCACCTGCATCAACCAGCGTCCGCTGGTGAGCGAGGGCGCCAAGCTGGCCGAGGGCAGCCCGATCGCGGACGGCCCCTGCACCGACGAGGCCGAGATGGCGCTGGGCACCAACCTGCTCGTCGCCTTCATGCCCTGGCAGGGCAACAACTACGAGGACGCGATCATCCTCAGCCAGCGCCTGGTGCAGGAGGACATCCTCACCTCGATCCACATCGAGGAGCACGAGGTCGACGCCCGCGACACCAAGCTGGGTCCGGAGGAGATCACCCGCGACATCCCCAACGTCTCCGACGAGATGCTGGCCGACCTCGACGAGCGGGGCATCATCCGCATCGGCGCCGAGGTCACCACGGGCGACATCCTGGTCGGCAAGGTCACGCCCAAGGGCGAGACCGAGCTCACCCCGGAGGAGCGGCTGCTCCGCGCGATCTTCGGTGAGAAGGCGCGCGAGGTCCGCGACACCTCGATGAAGGTTCCGCACGGCGAGGAGGGCACCGTCATCGGTGTCCGAGTCTTCGACCGCGAAGAGGGCGACGAGCTGCCGCCGGGCGTCAACCAGCTGGTGCGCGTGTACGTCGCGCAGAAGCGGAAGATCTCCGTCGGCGACAAGCTGGCCGGCCGCCACGGCAACAAGGGCGTGATCGCGAAGATCCTGCCGATCGAGGACATGCCGTTCATGGACGACGGCACGCCGGTCGACGTGATCCTGAACCCGCTCGGCGTCCCGCGCCGGATGAACATCGGGCAGATCCTCGAGCTCCACCTCGGGTGGCTGGCCAAGCAGGGCTGGGACCTCAAGCTGTCCGACGACCCGGCGGACGCCGACTGGAAGCAGCGGCTGATCAAGATCCACGCCGACAAGGCCGAGCCCGGCACCAACCTGGCGACGCCGGTCTTCGACGGCGCCAAGGAGGACGAGATCACGGGTCTGCTCGGCTCGACGCTGCCCAACCGCGACGACGTGCGCGTGGTCGGCCAGGACGGCAAGGCGCGGCTGTTCGACGGGCGTTCCGGTGAGCCGTTCCCCGACCCGGTCTCCGTCGGCTACATGTACATCCTCAAGCTCCACCACCTGGTCGACGACAAGATCCACGCACGGTCGACCGGCCCCTACTCGATGATCACGCAGCAGCCGCTGGGCGGTAAGGCCCAGTTCGGTGGCCAGCGGTTCGGCGAGATGGAGGTGTGGGCGATGGAGGCCTACGGAGCGGCGTACGCCCTCCAGGAGCTCCTGACCATCAAGTCCGACGACGTGCCGGGCCGGGTCAAGGTGTACGAGGCCATCGTCAAGGGCGAGAACATCCCGGACTCCGGCATCCCGGAGTCGTTCAAGGTGCTCGTCAAGGAGATGCAGTCGCTCTGCCTCAACGTCGAGGTGCTGTCGCAGGACGGTACGCCGATCGAGATGAAGGACGCCGAGGAAGACGTCTTCCGGGCGGCCGAGGAGCTCGGCATCGACCTGTCCCGCCGCGAGCCCAGCTCCGTCGAAGAAGTCTGAGTGCCCCGCCTCCCGGTGGTTGAGGAGGTCGTTCTACGACCGTCTCGACACCACCGGGGGCGGACCTCGGTCCACAGCCTCTAGAGAGTTTCAAGAACAAACCGAAGGAATGCAGCCACCGTGCTCGATGTGAACTTCTTCGACCAGCTTCAGATCGGCCTGGCCACCGCCGACGACATCCGTCAGTGGAGCCATGGCGAGGTCAAGAAGCCGGAGACGATCAACTACCGCACGCTCAAGCCCGAGCGTGACGGTCTCTTCTGCGAGAAGATCTTCGGTCCCACCCGGGACTGGGAGTGCTACTGCGGCAAGTACAAGCGCGTGCGCTTCAAGGGCATCATCTGTGAGCGCTGCGGCGTCGAGGTGACCCGCAGCAAGGTCCGCCGTGAGCGGATGGGTCACATCGAGCTCGCCGCTCCGGTGACCCACATCTGGTACTTCAAGGGCGTGGCGCGCCCGC
>JAFMQY010000004.1:0-3650 GCA_017354415.1 Nocardioides sp. | reverse complement strand
TCGGCTACCTGCTCGACCTCGCTCCGAAGGACCTGGAGAAGGTCATCTACTTCGCGGCGTACATGATCACGCACGTCGACGAGGACGCCCGCCACCGCGACCTCTCCTCGCTCGAGAACAAGGTGGGCCTGGAGCGCGAGCGCCTCGAGAAGCGCCGCGACAGCGCCATCGACGACCGCTCGAAGAAGCTCGAGGAAGACCTCGCGGCTCTCGAGGAGGAGGGCGCCAAGGCCGACGCCCGCCGCAAGGTCCGCGACGGTGCCGAGCGTGAGATGAAGCAGATCCGCGACCGGGCGCAGCGTGAGCTGGACCGGCTCGAGGAGGTCTGGAACACCTTCAAGTCGCTCCAGGTCCAGGACCTCATGGGCGACGAGATGCTGTACCGCGAGATGAAGAACTGGTTCGGCAAGTACTTCGAGGGCCACATGGGGGCCACCGCGATCCAGAAGCGTCTCGAGAGCTTCGACATCGAGGCCGAGGTCGCCAACCTCCGCGACACCATCGCCAACGGCAAGGGCCAGCGCAAGGTCCGCGCCCTGAAGCGGCTCAAGGTCGTCGACGCGTTCCGCAAGACCGACAACAAGCCGCAGGGCATGGTCCTCGACGCCGTACCGGTCATCCCGCCGGACCTGCGCCCGATGGTGCAGCTCGACGGCGGCCGGTTCGCGACGTCCGACCTCAACGACCTGTACCGCCGCGTCATCAACCGCAACAACCGCCTCAAGCGGCTGCTCGACCTCGGCGCGCCCGAGATCATCGTCAACAACGAGAAGCGGATGCTCCAGGAGGCCGTCGACTCGCTGTTCGACAACGGCCGCCGCGGGCGTCCCGTCACCGGTCCCGGCAACCGGCCGCTGAAGTCGCTGTCCGACATGCTCAAGGGCAAGCAGGGCCGCTTCCGCCAGAACCTGCTGGGCAAGCGCGTCGACTACTCCGGCCGCTCGGTGATCGTGTCCGGTCCGCAGCTGAAGCTGCACCAGTGCGGTCTGCCCAAGCAGATGGCGCTGGAGCTGTTCAAGCCGTTCGTGATGAAGCGGCTCGTGGACCTGTCGCACAGCCAGAACATCAAGTCTGCGAAGCGGATGGTGGAGCGGGCGACGTCCGGCCTGTCCCGGTACGCCGTGGTGTGGGACGTCCTCGAAGAGGTCATCACCGAGCACCCCGTGCTGCTCAACCGGGCGCCCACGCTGCACCGACTCGGCATCCAGGCCTTCGAGCCCCAGCTGATCGAGGGCAAGGCGATCCAGATCCACCCGCTCGTCTGCACGGCGTTCAACGCCGACTTCGACGGTGACCAGATGGCGGTGCACCTGCCGCTGTCGGCCGAGGCTCAGGCCGAAGCCCGGATCCTGATGCTGTCGACCAACAACATCCTCAAGCCGTCCGACGGTCGGCCGGTGACCATGCCGACTCTGGACATGGTGATCGGTCTGTTCTTCCTGACCACCGACCGCGACGGTGAGCCGGGCGAGGGTCGGGCGTTCGCGAGCGTGGCCGAGGCACTCATGGCCTTCGACCGGGGCGAGATCAGCCTGCAGAGCAAGGTCAAGATCCGGTTCGACGACATCGTGCCCCCGCTCGAGCTCGAGCTCGGCGAGGACTGGGAGGAGGGTCAGTCGATCTTGCTGGAGACGACCCTCGGCCGTGCGATGTTCAACGACACCCTCCCGGCCGACTACCCCTTCGTGAACTACGAGGTGGGCAAGAAGGCCATGGGCGCGATCATCAACGACCTGGCCGAGCGCTACACCAAGGTCGAGGTCGCCGCGTCGCTGGACGCCCTGAAGGACACCGGGTTCCACTGGGCCACGCGCTCGGGTGTGACCGTCTCGATCGACGACGTCACCACGCCGGAGAGCAAGGCCAAGATCCTGGCCGAGTACGACGGGCAGGCGAACAAGGTCCAGAAGCAGTTCGAGCGCGGCCTCGTCACCGACGAGGAGCGTCGCCAGGAGCTGGTGGAGATCTGGACCCAGGCGTCGAACGACGTGGCCAAGGAGATGGAGAAGTCCTTCGACCGGACCAACCCGATCTTCATGATGGTCGACTCGGGCGCCTCCGGAAACATGATGCAGATCCGCCAGGTGGCGGCGATGCGTGGCCTCGTGGCCAACCCGCGAGGCGACATCATCCCGCGGCCGATCAAGGCGAACTTCCGTGAGGGTCTGTCCGTGCTGGAGTACTTCATCTCCACCCACGGTGCCCGGAAGGGTCTGGCCGACACCGCGCTCCGTACGGCGGACTCGGGCTACCTGACCCGTCGCCTGGTCGACGTGTCGCAGGACGTGATCATCCGTGAGGACGACTGCGGCACCGAGCGCGGCATGGAGAAGCGGATCGGTGTCCGGGGCGAGGACGGCATGGTGCGCAAGGACGACAACGTCGAGACCTCGGCGTACGCCCGCACGACGGCGATCGACGTCACCCACCCGGAGACCGGCGAGGTGCTGGTCGCCGCGGGTGAGGACCTCGGTGACATCAAGATCGGCGCCCTGGTCGCGGCCGGCATCGAGTCCGTCCGGGTGCGGTCCGTGCTCACCTGTGAGGCCCGCACCGGCACCTGTGCCAAGTGCTACGGCCGGTCGCTGGCCACCGGCAAGCTCGTCGACATCGGCGAAGCGGTCGGCATCATCGCGGCCCAGTCGATCGGTGAGCCCGGCACCCAGCTGACCATGCGGACGTTCCACACCGGTGGTGTGGCCTCGGCCGACGACATCACGCAGGGTCTGCCGCGAGTCCAGGAGATCTTCGAGGCGCGCATCCCGAAGGGCCGCGCGCCGATCTCCGAGGCGGCCGGCCGGGTCGAGATCGAGGAGACCGACAAGGCCCGCAAGGTCATCGTCACCCCCGACGACGGCTCGGACGCCATCGACTACGCCGTGTCCAAGCGCGTGCGCCTGCTGGTCTCCGACGGCGACCACATCGAGGTCGGCGACATGCTGACCGCCGGCACGCCGGAGCCGCACGAGGTGCTGCGCATCCTCGGTGTCCGCAAGGCGCAGGAGCACCTGGTAGACGAGGTCCAGGCGGTGTACCGCAGCCAGGGTGTGTCGATCCACGACAAGCACATCGAGATCATCGTGCGGCAGATGCTGCGCCGGATCACGGTGATCGAGTCGGGCGACACCAACCTGCTGCCCTCCGACCTGGTCGACCGCGTGCTCTTCGAAGAGGAGAACCGTCGGGTGGTCTCCGAGGGCGGCAAGCCGGCCTCGGGTCGTCCGGTGCTGATGGGCATCACGAAGGCATCGCTTGCCACCGAGTCGTGGCTCTCGGCCGCCTCCTTCCAGGAGACGACCCGGGTGCTCACCGACGCGGCGATCCACGCTCGCTCCGACAGCCTGCGCGGTCTGAAGGAGAACGTGATCATCGGCAAGCTGATCCCGGCCGGCACCGGCCTGGAGCGCTACCGGAACATCCGCGTGGAGCCGACCGAGGAGGCGCGAGCCGCGGCGTACGCCGTCACCGGTTACGACTCCTACGACTACGAGTTCGGCAACACCGGCGCCGGCCAGGCGGTCGCTCTGGACGACTTCGACTTCGGTTCGTACCAGAACTGAGGTCCGGCTCGGGTTTCCGAGTTGGTCTGAGGAGGGCCGGGTCCGCATCGCGGGCCCGGCCCTTCGTTGAGGTGGCCCTCCGGGCGCGGT
>JAFMQY010000031.1 GCA_017354415.1 Nocardioides sp. | reverse complement strand
CGCGGCGGCCGCGTTGAGCAGCACGGCGTCGCGCACGGCCCCGCCCTCACCGTCGAGGAGCCGGCGGACGACGTCCGCGTTGTGCTGTGCGTCGCCACCCCGGAGGTCCTCCGGGCGGGCTGTCGCGATCCCGAGGGTGACAGGGTCGACCACGGCCGGCGTGACGATGCCGTCGTGGACCAGCCAGACCTGGGACGTGGTGGTCGTGGTCAGCTCGTCCAGGCCGTCGTCACCACGGAACACCCAGGCGTCGACGCCACGACGGGCCAGCACACCGGCCATGATGGGCGCCATCCGCTGATCGGCACAGCCGACCGCCTGGGCCGCCGGCTTGACCGGGTTCGCGAGTGGGCCGAGCACGTTGAACGTCGTACCGATCGCGAGCTCACGCCGCGGCACGGCCGCGTGACGCAGTGCCGGGTGGAAGGCGGCGGCGAAGCAGAAGGTGATGCCCACCTGCTCGGCGAGCCGCGCGACCCGGTCGGGCGGGAGGTCCAGCCGGATCCCGAGAGCCTCCAGCACGTCCGCCGAACCGGCCTGGCTGGACGCGGACCGGTTGCCGTGCTTGACCACCCGGGCGCCTGCGCCGGCCGCGACGATCGCTGCCATGGTCGAGATGTTCACGCTCATGGACCGGTCGCCGCCGGTGCCGACGACGTCGAGCGCGCGGCCCGGGATCGTCAGGGGGGTCGCCACCTCGTACATGGCGTCGAGCAGGCCGGTGACCTCGTCGATCGTCTCGCCCTTGCTGCGCAGGGCCACGGCGAACCCGGCGATCTGCGCCGGCGTCGCGGCGCCGGCGAGCACCTCACCCATCGCCCAGGCGGTCTGGTCGCTGGTCAGGTCACGACGTTGGACGAGGGCTCCGAGGACCTCCCCCCAGCTGTGCTCCACGGGCTCAGCTGGTGGCGGGCACACGCGGCCGGAGCAGCGTGGTGACGGCCTCGGCGAGGCGGACGGGGTCGATCGGGTGCGGGACCGCGGCCTCGGCGCGACTCCAGGTCGC
Organism: Nocardioides sp.; assembly: GCA_017354415.1. Classification (GTDB taxonomy): domain Bacteria; phylum Actinomycetota; class Actinomycetes; order Propionibacteriales; family Nocardioidaceae; genus Nocardioides. The sequence continues at coordinate 26,481 of JAFMQY010000031.1, read as the reverse complement.
GAGCCAGGCATCCTGCGGGCGCCCGATCAGGACCAGGATCGGTGGACAGCGGTAGACCTCGTCCTTCAGCTGCTTGGCGATGCCCATACCGCCCGCGGGCACGGCCTCTCCGTCGAGGATCGCGAGGTCGATCGACCCGGCGTCCATGTTCTGCAGGACGACCGGCTCGGTGGCAACCTCGACGTACTCCAGCTCGGGCAGATCGGGGTGCGGCCGGCGCCCCAGCGCCAGGATCACCTGCTGGCGGACGTTGACGTCGTCGCTGTAGACGAGCACACGCAGCCGTGGCCGCTGACCGGCCGGGGAGGACTCGCTCACGGGCAGAAGGCTACCGTCCGCCGTCGTGCGTGCCGGGGCCGCCCACCGAGCTGGACGAACCCCGTGCCGCCTCGGCCGCCGCCGCCCTCGCCTCGCGCGCCTCGAGGAGGTCGAGGCGACGGTCCTCGCGCTTGGCCTCGCGCATCGACGAGCGCACCCATTGCGCGAAGAGCACCGCGAAGAACAGGATCCCGACCGCGTCGCCGGCGGCCCACAGGATGCCCCCGGCCAGCTGTTGGTCGGTATGGGGGTCGGGCAGCCAGGCGCCCATCGGGCCCTCGGACAGCCCGGGGTACCAGTCGCCGCCGATGAGGGTCTTCTGGCTCATGATCGTGACGCCCATGAACGCGTGGAACGGCAGCGTGAGCACGATCAGCAGCACCCGGAACGGGTAGGCGATCCGGTTCGGCAGCGGGTCGACCCCCACCAGTGGCCAGAAGAAGAGGCAGCCCACCAGGACCATGTGGACGTGGGTCATCTCGTGCAGGTAGTCGCTGTGCAGGGTGGCGGTGTACCAGCCGGTGAAGTAGAGCGCCCACGGCGTGAAGACGAACAGCGCGAAGGTCAACGGCGGGAACGTGAGCACCTTGGCGACCCAGGAGTGCAGCACCGTGAGCAGCCAGCGGCGAGGCTTGCGGGGCAAGGTCCGCAGCGCCAGCGTGATCGGGGCGCCGAGCGCCATCGCCAGCGGGACCACCATCGACAGCACCATGTGCTGGATCATGTGCACGCTGAGCAGCGTGTCGTCGTACACGCCGAGGCCGGAGACGGTCGCCATGGCCGCGACGACCATGGCCGCCCCGAAGGCGATGGTGCGGCCGACGGGCCAGTGGTCGCCGCGGCGGTGCAGCCGGATGACACCCCAGGCGTACAGCCCCGCCGTCAGCAGGATCGCCACCGTCGCCCCCGAGACCAGCTCCCACTCGGTGAAGACCCGGCCGAGCGTGAACCTCGGGAGCGCCTCGGCACCGGCTTCGAGGCCGTGCATCACGGGTGGGACCACGTTGTCGAGAATAGGCTGCGCGACCACCCCCGGATAAAGCAGTGCCCGGCAAGGGGTCGGGGTGCCCGGTTCGCGATGCTCGGGACATAATGACCACCGTGGCGACAGCTTCGACGACGATCCCGGCCTCCCGGCTGCACGGACACCACGACCGCCCCAGCATGGTGAGTGTCGGAACGATCATCTGGCTCTCCAGCGAGCTGATGTTCTTCGCCGCTCTCTTCGCGTCGTACTACACGATCCGGGCGGTCAGCCCGGAGCTGTGGGCACAGAACACCGAGAAGCTCGACGTTCCGTTCGCTGCCGTGAACACCACGATCCTGGTGCTGTCCTCGCTCACCTGCCAGATGGGCGTCTTCGCGGCAGAGCGCGGCCAGGTCGGACGCAGTGGCTCGGTCTTCAACGTCGGCGGCTGGGGCCTGCGCGAGTGGTTCGTGCTCACCTACGTGATGGGCTCGGTGTTCATCGCCGGCCAGGCCACGGAGTACGCCTCGCTGATCAAAGAGGGCGTCACGATCCCGGCATCGGCCTACGGGACGATGTTCTACCTCACCACAGGCTTCCACGGACTCCACGTGACCGGGGGCCTGATCGCCTTCCTGTTCGTGCTCGGCCGCACCTTCATGGCCAGGCGGTTCACACACGAACAAGCGGTCAGCGCGATCGTCGTGTCGTACTACTGGCACTTCGTCGACGTGGTCTGGATCGGGCTGTTCGCGACCATCTACCTCATCAAGTGACGGCAAGGGACCGACTGACTGTGCGCCTTCTGAACCGCCCCCTCGGACGTCTCTCCCGTCACCGCCGCCGCCCCCTCGCCGGGCTCCTCGTCGTCCTGCTCGGGCTCCTCCTGACCGGTGGTCTGTACGCCGTGTTCTCGCCCGCCCAGGCGAGCCAGGACAACAGCGCCGCGCAGATCAAGCAGGGCCGCGAGCTGTTCCTCGCCGGCTGCTCCTTCTGCCACGGCCAGAACGGCCAGGGCGTGAAGACCCTGGACGGCAACCAGCTCGGCCCGCCTCTGATCGGGGTCGGTGCCGCCGCCGTCGACTTCCAGGTCGGTACCGGACGCATGCCGGCCGTCCAGCCCGGTCCGCAGATCCCGAGGAAGGAGGTCAGCTACACGCCGGACGAGATCGCCGCCCTCGCGGCGTTCGTCGCCTCGCTCGGTCCGGGCCCGGCGATCCCGAGCCCGGAGGACTACAGCCTCGCGGGACTCAGTGACTCAGAGCTCCAGCAGGCGGTCGCGCGCGGTGGCCAGATCTTCCTGTCCAACTGCTCGGCGTGCCACAACTTCGAGGGCTCCGGCGGTGCGATGCCGAAGGGCGGGTACGCGCCGAGGATCCGTGGCGTCCCGGCCAAGTACATCTACGAGGCGATGCTGACCGGCCCCCAGGCCATGGACAACTTCTCCAACGGCAACCTGTCGCCGGCCGAGAAGCGTGACGTCATCGCCTACCTGCAGTCGCTCCAGGACAACCCCGACTTCGGCGGCTTCGGCCTCGGCGGGATCGGCCCGGTCAGCGAGGGCATGTTCGCGTGGCTGTTCGGCATCGGCTCGCTGGTCGGCGTGGCGACCTGGATCGCCGCCCACACGGCCCGGACGTCCAAGACGAAGGCGGAGATGTGACTGAGAACCTGCCTGAAACCACCGACGGCCACCATGCCGGGCCGGTCACCGTCGAGGAGCCGATCCCCAACCCCGGGCTGCCCACCCACCAGTGGCGGCCGACGGACGTCGACCCCAAGGCCGAGAAGCGCGCAGAGCGGCAGGTCGCTGCCCTGTTCGGGCTCGCCGCCCTCGGCGCCATCGGGTTCCTGGTCAGCTACTTCGTCTTCGAGATCGGCGACCAGCACCAGACGGACACCATCGGCAACCTGGGCGCGTCCAACCTCATGCTGGGCCTCTGCCTCGCGGTCCTTCTGCTCGGCATGGGCGCCGGGCTGATCCAGTGGGCCCGGAAGCTGATGGCCGATCACGAGATCGTCGAGATGCGACACCCGGCGGCGTCTTCGCCGGAGGATCGCGAGGCGGCCGTCGCCATCCTGCAGACGGGTCTCGAGGAGTCCGGACTGGGGCGCCGTCCGCTCATCCGCAACTCCCTGCTGGCCGCCGGCGGCCTCCTCGGGCTGCTGCCGATCGTGATGCTGCGAGACCTCGGCCCGCTCCCGGGCGACAAGCTCTACCACACGATCTGGGACATGAACACGTGGACGCCCGCCCAGCAGGCGTGGTGGGCGACCCAGCACCGCACGTTGCAGCGGGTCGTCCGGGACGTCGTCGGTACGCCGATCAAGGCCACCGACCTCGAGGTGGGTGACCTGGTGAACTGCGAGCCGGAGATCCACTTCGCCACCTCGCCCGACGGCCAGCCCCTGATGGAGGGCACGGCGCTGATGCAGTCCAAGGCCAAGGCGGCGGTGATCCTCAACCGGATGCTGCCCGGCGACATCGTGTCCGCGCAGACGCAGAACTGGTCGGTGGACGGCATCGTCTGCTACTCCAAGATCTGCACGCACGTGGGTTGCCCGATCTCGCTGAACGAGCGCACCACCCATCACCTGCTGTGTCCTTGCCACCAGTCCACGTTCGACCTGGCGGACTCCGGCAAGGTGCTGTTCGGGCCGGCTGCCCGCCCGCTGCCGCAGCTCGACATCACCGTCGACGACGAGGGTTACCTTGTTGCGAGACACGACTTCGACGAGCCCGTCGGACCGAGTTTCTGGGAGCGAGGCTGATCATGTCCTTGGACACCAGCAAGATCGCCGACACCAACCGCGGCACCCCTGCGACTGCGAAGAAGCCCAACAAGGCAGGCGCCGTCGCGGGCTGGGCTGACGACCGGCTGAGCCTGGGCACGCTGACCAAGGCGTTCGCCCGCAAGGTCTTCCCGGATCACTGGTCCTTCATGCTCGGCGAGATCGCCCTCTGGTCGTTCGTGGTGCTGCTGCTCACCGGCGTGTTCCTGACGTTCTGGTTCGTGCCGTCGATGTCGGAGTCGACGTACCAAGGCTCCTACACCCAGCTGCGCGGCGTTCAGATGTCCGACGCCTATGCCTCGACCCTGCACATCTCGTTCGACGTCCGCGGCGGTCTGCTGGTGCGCCAGATGCACCACTGGGCGGCGATGCTCTTCATCGCGGCGATGTTCGTGCACATGATGCGCACGTTCGTGACCGGCGCCTTCCGCAAGCCCCGCGAGCTGAACTGGATCGTCGGGTCGCTGCTGCTGCTGCTCGGCATCCTCGAGGGGTTCGCCGGCTACTCCCTGCCTGACGACCTGCTCTCCGGGACGGGAATGCGGATCGCCGACGGTCTGATCAAGGCGACTCCCGTCGTCGGGACCTACATGTCCTTCTTCCTGTTCGGAGGGGAGTTCCCCGGAGACGTGATCATCCCGCGTCTCTACATCCTCCACGTGCTGCTGATCCCGGGTCTGCTGCTCGCGTTGATCGGTGCGCACATGCTGCTGCTGGTCTTCCACAAGCACACGCAGTGGCCCGGCCCCGGCCGCACCGAGAAGAACGTCGTCGGCTACCCGATGCTGCCGGTCTACGCGGCCAAGGCAGGCGGCTTCTTCTTCATGGTCTTCGGCGTGACCGCGCTGATGGGCGCGCTGCTCTCGATCAACCCGATCTGGAAGTACGGGCCCTACGACCCGTCGAAAGTGACGGCGGGCTCGCAGCCCGACTGGTACATGGGCATCGCCGAGGGCCTGTTGCGCATCATGCCCAACTGGGAGACCCATATCTGGGGCATCACGATCTCGTGGAACGTGATGATCCCGGGTCAGATCCTTCCGTTCGTGCTGTTCGGCATGATCATCGGGTGGCCGTTCCTGGAGGCCTGGGTCACCGGCGACAAGCGCGAGCACCACCTGCTCCAGCGGCCGCGCAACGCCCCCACGCGGACGGCGTTCCTGGCCGCGATGGTCACGGTCTACGGACTGCTGTGGGCCGCGGGCGGCAACGACATCCTCGCCACCCACTTCCACTGGAGCCTGAACTCCATCACGTACTTCATGCGCGCCGCGGTCTTCATCCTCCCGGCCATCGTCTTCTACATCACGCGTCGTTGGTGCATCGGGCTCCAGCGGGCCGACAACGACCGGCTGCTGCACGGCTACGAGACGGGCATCATCATGCGGTCGCCCGAGGGCGCGTACTCCGAGCGCCACCTGCCGATCAGCGAGGAGCGGGCCTACACGCTCACGGCTCGCCAGCGGGACGAGGTGCACGAGCTGCACCCGGCGGTCGACGAGAACGGCGTGGCCGCACCCGGCTCTCGTTCGGACCAGATCCGCGCGCGGCTGTCGCAGGCGATGTTCGGCGACAACGTGCAGAAGCCGACGGCCCAGGAGCTCGAGGAGGCCCGGCACCACGCGGAGCACACCCACGAGCTCGAGGCCGGACTGGCCCACCCCGCATCAGGTCACGAGTTCGACGATCACAACCTCCGCGACGCCGAGGACGTCCCCCTCCGCTCCCACTGACCTGGCGCTCGCGTCACGTCGTACGACGCTGACCTGGCGTTCGCGTCACGCCGTACGACGCTGACCTGGCGCTCGCGTCACGTCGTACGACGCCGACCTGGCGCTCGTGTCACGGTCACCCGCGCCGATCCTGCCCCGACCAGGCGGCGAGACCCATCCGCCGACGCGCGCGGACGACGCCCTCTCGGAGCATCTCGCCGGCCCTGGGTGAAGGACCGCAGACGTGCTCCGCGCTGAAGACGTCGATGATCCAGCCTCCCTCGTCGCGCAGGTAGTCGCGGCGCTCGGCGTCGTGGGCCGCCTGGTCGGCGCCGTGCCAGGCCGGTCCGTCGTACTCAGCCGCGTAGCGAAGCGCCGGCACCGCCAGATCGAGGTAGCAAGGTCCATGGGGTCCGGCGACCTCGTACTGCGGTACGAACGAAGGAAGACCGAGCTCGTCGTGCCATGCGAGGGCGAGCCAGCACTCACCGGGCGACTGGAAGCGCGGGTCCAGGTACGGCGTCAGGGACCGCAGCTGCGTGACCCAGCGGTATCCCGTGAAGCGCCCATCAGCCTGTCGCCTGATGGCGTCGACGCTGAAGTCGGCAACCTTCATCATCGAGCACATCGCCGCGAACGCATGACGACGCGGGAGCTGCATGCCTAGATCGCAGGTCGTGCGCAGCTTCGAGGTGACCAGGAGCCCGTCGATGTTCACGATCTCGTGTGGCAGGAGCGTGCGCTCCCCGCTCCGGACCGTGGGGCGCCTCAAGCGTCTCCCGCGCGGCAGGAACAGGTCCACGTCCGGCACCCTCAGATGATCGCCGGGCGCGAGCGCCATCGGCGCCATGAGCAGCCACGCAGCGGTGCGATCCGTGACGACGGCATCGGCCGGGACGACGAGCCGCGCGCACGCGGTGCGCAGCGCCGGCCCGTCCGGCAGCTGGGCCGCATGGAGCGCTCCACGGATCGGACTCACAAGGAGGCCATCTCTGAGGTACGTCGCGAGGAGAGCAGGGCTGACTCCGGACGCAAGTGCTTCCTGGCGGGTGAACGGACGGTCGATGGGGACCGGCGCATCCGGTCCTAGGAGTGCGATGCCAGCCATGCACCCGAGATGCCCGCACTTCCTCGGGAGCAACCCTCCGCCATCCGGGCCTGTGGACAGCGGGCGGGGTCAGCGTCGTACGACGTGACGCAACCGCCGGGTCAGCGCCGTACGACGTGACGCAACCGCCGGGTCAGCGTCGTACGACGTGACGCAACCGCCGGGTCAGCCTCGTACGACGTGACGCAACCGCCGGGTCAGCGCCGTACGACGTGACGCAACTGACAGGTCGGCGTCAGTGGAGGGCGGAGCCTTGGGCGTACGTCGAGAAGGGCTCGTTCCAGTCGCCGAAGCCGTTGGTGAGGGTCATCATGTTCGAGGTTCCGGTGTACTCCGCGACATCGCCGACCAGGCTGTGGTTGTAGAGCCAGGCGGCGTTCGCCGTGCTCATCCCGGTGCATCCGTGGGAGACGTTTTCGTGCCCCTGGGCGTAGACCGACCACGGTGCCGCGTGCAGGAACTCACCGGAGTAGGTGAGCCGCATGGCGTACTGCACGTCGCCGATGTTGTAGCCGTTGGGGCCGTGGGGGTCGATGCCGATCGTCTCGGAGTTCATCCGCGTGTGGCGCAGCTTCTCGGTGATCACCTTGATCCCGGAGCGGGTGGTGAAGTTTGGCTGCTGGCCGGTCGTCACCGGGATCTGCCGCACGAACTGGCCGTTGTCATAGACCCGCAGCTGATCGGTGTTGATGTTGATCTTGTAGATGTGGGAGGCGCCGATGGTGAAGGTCTCCGTCCGGTCGAGCTGGCCGAAGATGCCGTTGCCGGCGGGCACGCTGTTGACGTCGGCGTTCACCGTGACCTTGGTGCCGGGCTGCCAGAAGTGCACCGGGCGCCAGTGCACCTCGTTGTCGCTGATCCAGTGCCACGAGCCCCTCTGTGCCGGCTGCGTGACCACATGAAGATGCTTCTCGATCGAAGCCTTGTCGGTGACCGGCACGTCGAACTTCACGGACACCGGCTGCCCCACGCCGACGGTCTGCCCGTCGAGCGGGAAGAACGAGGGGTAGGTCTGCTGGTCGAGGGTCAGCGCCGCGGTGCTGAAGTGACTGGTCCGGATCACCGACCTGCCGCTCTCACCCGTCATCGACGTCCGCACGGTGTACGACGTGCCGGGCTCGAGCAGCCCGCCTGCGGTCCACGACCGCTTGTCGGCCGACATGCGTCCCGGGACCGAGCCGGACTTCGAGGTGACCGCCACCGAGGTGAACGTCGCGTTCTGGGCGGACACCGAGATCCGCCGGTCGACCGGGACCTCGGTGGCTCCCGGGGCCACGTTGGCGTGCATGGCCGGCCTGGGCGCGGCGGCCTTCGTGGGCTGGGTCTTCAGCACGTCGCTGACGGTCCCGTTACCGGCGTCTGAGGACGAGCTGGTGCTGCACCCGGCGACTGCCAGGGACAGGACCAGCAGGGCACCGCCGAGCACGGGCACGTGGGCGCGGGTGACGAACATCTGACTCCCCGGAGGTGAAGGACGGTCGATCCAATGTAACCCGAGACCCCATGCGCACCCGGAATCCTCGAAGTGGGTGAGATCTCGCGTCTGATATGACGCGCGGGACCCGCCGGAGGTTGTGGCGGGGCCGAATCGTCAGTGAGCGTGCTCGCCGCGGTAGTACTCGAACACCCATCCAGTCAGGGCCAGGGCTCCGAGCCCCATCCCGATGATCATCAGCCACCAGGCGCCGATCGCCACGCCGTACACGATCACCGCCAGCGAGGCGCCGCACCACAGCGGCCACCAGGAGTACGGCGGGAAGAAGCCCACCTCACCCGCTCCTTCGGCGATCTCGGCGTCCTTGCGGTCCTCGGGCCGGGGCTCCATCTTGCTCGCGTGGAACCCGAGGTAGATGGTGACCATCGCCATCAGCAGCGTGGTCATCACCAGTGCCGACGTGCCGGTCCAGTCACCCGCGACCAGCCAGTACGCCGGGCTCACGATGAAGAAGAACGCCGTGGCGATGGCGAAGATCCAGGCCTCAACCTTCATGAGTCGTCGTCCATCTGGTCGCGCAGGTGGTCCTCACGACCCGTCGAGTCGGGTGCATCGGCGACGCCGGCGTTGGCCATCGCGTAGTTGTCCTCCATCTCGATGGCAGCGATCTCCGGATGGTGCAGGTCGAAGGCCGGGGACTCGGAGCGGATCCGTGGGATGCGCTCGAAGTTGTGCCGCGGTGGTGGACAGCTGGTCGCCCACTCCAGGGAGCGGCCCCAGCCCCACGGATCGTCGACCTCGACCAGCGGGGCCTTCCGAGAGATCCAGACGTTGTAGAGGAACGGGAACGTCGAGAACGCGAGGAGGAACGCGCCGATGGTCGACACCTGGTTCAGGGTCGTGAACCCGTCAGAGGGCAGGTAGTCGGCATACCGCCGGGGCATGCCCTCCACGCCCAGCCAGTGCTGGACCAGGAACGTCGTATGGAAGCCGATGAACAGCATCCAGAAGTGGACCTTGCCGAGGCGCTCGTCGAGCATCCGGCCGGTCATCTTCGGCCACCAGAAATAGAACCCCGCGAACATCGCGAACACCACGGTGCCGAAGACGACGTAGTGGAAGTGGGCCACCACGAAGTAGGAGTCGGACACGTGGAAGTCCAGCGGCGGGCTCGCCAGGATGACCCCCGTCAGGCCGCCGAACAGGAACGTCGTCAGGAACCCCACGGTCCAGAGCATGGGTGTGTCGAACGACAGGGATCCCCCCCACATCGTGCCGATCCAGTTGAAGAACTTCACCCCGGTCGGTACGGCGATCAGGAAGGTCATGCCCGAGAAGAAGGGCAGGTCGACCTTGCCGGTGACGAACATGTGGTGGGCCCACACGGCCATGGACAGGATCGCGATGCCCAGGGTCGCGCCGACCAGCCCGATGTATCCGAAGATCGGCTTGCGGCTGAACACCGGGATGATCTCGGAGACGATGCCGAAGAACGGAATCGCGATGATGTAGACCTCGGGGTGGCCGAAGAACCAGAACAGGTGCTGCCACAGGATCGGGCCGCCATGACTGGTGTCGAAGACATGGGCTCCCAGGCGACGATCAGCCTCCAGCGACAGCAACGCGCCGGCGAGCACCGGGAAGGCCACGAGCACCATCAGACTGGTGACCATCGTGTTCCACACGAAGATCGGCATCCGGAACATCGTCATCCCGGGCGCGCGCATGCAGATGATCGTGGTGATGAAGTTGACCGCGCCGAGGATGGTGCCGAGACCCGCCATCCACAGGCCCATGACCCACAGGTCACCGCCGACGCCGGGCGACCGGACGGCGTCCGACAGCGGGGTGTAGGCGAACCAGCCGAAGTCGGCGGCGCCGGACGGGGTGAGGAAGCCGGAGGCCGCGATCAGGCCGCCGAACAGGAACAGCCAGTAGCTGAACATGTTCAGCCGTGGGAACGCGACGTCGGGCGAGCCGATCTGCAGCGGCATCAGGACGTTGCCGAAGCCGAAGAACAGCGGGGTGGCGAACAGCAGCAGCATGATCGTGCCGTGCATCGTGAACAGCTGGTTGTAGACCTCGTCGTTCACGAACTGCATGCCGGGGTTGGCCAGCTCGGACCGCATCATCAGCGCCATGATGCCGCCGGCCAGGAACCACAGGAACGACGTGGTGAGGTAGAGCTTGCCGATCACCTTGTGGTCGGTGGTCGTGATCACCTTGATGATCGCGGTGCCGAGCTCGCGGCGCGGGCGGCCGACGGTGGTGGTCGTGGAGGGCGTGGTGGCAGTCATTGCGAGCCTCCATCGGGCGTACCGAGCGGGTGCGCCAGGCCGGACTGGGTCTGTGATGTGATGCCGCCGAGGAGGGGCTGGTTCGCGACGTTGCGCTGCGCCTCGAGCGAGCGCAGGTAGGCCTGGAAGTCGGCGTCACTGACGATCCGGACGTTGAAGAGCATCCGGGAGTGGTAGACGCCGCACAGCTCGTAGCACTTGCCCTTGTAGGTGCCGATGACCGTCGGCTTCACCTGGAAGTGGTTGTCGTCCGCGACCGGGCCGGGGATGACGTCCATCTTCTCCAGGAAGCCGGGCACGCCGAAGGAGTGGATGACGTCGGGCGAGTGGAGCTTGAACTCCACGGTCTTGTCGACCGGGATCACCAGCGTCGGGGGCGCTCCGGCCTCACCCACGCTGTAGAGCACCTTGTCACCCGGCGTCGTCACGTCGCCACCGGGCAGGTAGTTGAAGGTCCAGGTCCACTGCTGCCCCACGACGTAGATGGTCACGTCGGGGTTGGGGACGTTGTCGCGCACGATGTTCTGGGTGCGTTCGGTGTGCACGAAGAACACCACGACCATGATGATCGGAGCGATCGTGTAGAAGATCTCGAGCGGCAGGTTGTAACGGGTCTGGATCGGGACCTCGTCGTCGCTCTTCCGGTGGAAGCGGAAGCACGCGTAGAAGATCAGGCCCCACACCAGGGCGCCGGTGAGGAGGGCGGCGACCCAGGCCCAGCGCCAGAGCATGAAGATGTGCTCGCCCTGCGCGGTGGCCGGGTCTGGCATCGCGAGGTTGGCCCACTCGTGACGCGTCTGCTCGCTGCATCCGGTCAGGCCGACGAGGAGGACGAGTACGCCGAGGACGACGCCGGCCTTCCTGCCAAGAGGCGCACGACGGGGCGTCGCAGCCGCGGAAGCGGGGACTTGCCGACCCACGAACCAGCCTTTCTGCTCAGGCCTTCGCCAACAGTCCGCAGACTAGCCGAACCGCGCCCGCAGCGACCGGGTGGGGCACCCGGGAAGTCGGAGCCGGTTCGCGGCTCAGCTGAGGCGGGCTGCCACGTCCTCGGCCGCGAGGTCGCCGTACGACCCCCGCACGCGATCGACGAACTCCCGCGGGGTGAACGTGTACTCCTGCGTACCGACGGTCTCGACGACGTACGCCGCGAGCACGCAGCCCACCTGCGCGGCCCGCTCGTGACCGAAGCCCCACTCGAGCCCCGCCAGGAACCCCGCCCGGAACGCGTCGCCGACGCCCGTCGGCTCCACCGCCGTCACGCCGATGGCCGCCTTGACCTCGACCGGTGGGATGTCGCGGGCGGTGATCCGCACCCCGTCGGGGCCCAGGGTCGTGACCTGGGTGCCGACACGCTCGAGCACCTCGGACGTGGACCAGCCGGTCTTGTGCTCGATCATGTGCGACTCGTACTCGTTCGAGAACAGGTACGTCGCGCCGTCGATCAGGTCGCGGATCAGCTCGCCCTCGCCGAACGCCAGCTGCTGGCTGGGGTCGGCGATGAACGGGTACCCGCGCTGCCGGCACTCGTGGGTGTGCCGGACCATCCCGTCGGGGTCGTCGGCGCCGACCAGCACGTAGTCGGGAGGGCCGACCTGCTCCACGATCGGGCCCAGCTCGATCAGCCGCGCCTCGCTCATCGCGCCGGCGTAGAACGACGCGAACTGCGCCATGGACGAGTCGGTGGTGCACACGAAGCGGGCGGTGTGCCGGGTGTCCGAGAGGTGCACGAAGGAGGTGTCGACGCCGTGCCGGTCGAGCCAGCTGCGGTAGTCGGCGAAGTCGTCGCCCGCCGCACCGACCAGCACCGGCCGGAGCCCGAGCCGGCCCAGGCCGAAGCACATGTTGGGCGCCACTCCCCCGCGGCGGATCTCCAGATCGTCGACCAGGAACGACACCGCGAGCTTGTCGAGCTGTTCGACCACGAGGGAGTCCTTGAACCTCCCCTCGAACGTCATCAGGTGGTCGGTGGCGATCGAGCCGCAGATCAGCAGTGACACGTGACGGAACACTACCCATCAGTACGGCTACGGATCCCCAACGGGAGGCGCTACGGTCGCTGGCATGACCTCGGCCAGCAGCCCGGTCGGCGGCGGTGGTCACACGTCGTACGACGAGATCGAGACGCCGGCTGCGATGCGCGCTGACTGCGCCGCGGTCGGCCGGGCGCTTCGGCTGGAGCGGATCGCGGAGGCGGCTGTTGCGGGGGCGCCCAGCCTGAAGTACGCCGACTACCCGCACGACATGCCCAAGCGGGAGATCGAGATCAGTGAGGCGGCTGCCCGGCTCGCCGGGGCGCTCAACTTTTACCTCGCCTGACTCACAGGCGCCTGGCGGGCAAGCTCGCTCCGGACGTGCACGAAGCCCCCGCGGAGTCGTCTACACAGACGCGGGGGCTTCGTGGGGTCCTGGTCGCTCCTGTCTCACTCTCCGTCAGTGGAACGAGTCGCCGCAGGCGCAGGATCCCGTCGCATTCGGGTTGTCGATCGTGAAGCCCTGCTTCTCGATCGTGTCGACGAAGTCGATCATCGCGCCGTTGAGGTAGGGCACGCTCATCCGGTCGACCACGACGGCCACACCGTCGAAATCGCTCACGACGTCCCCGTCGAGACTGCGCTCGTCGAAGAACAGCTGGTAGCGGAGGCCGCTACAGCCACCGGGCTGCACGGAGATGCGCAGCTGCAGGTCGTCACGACCCTCCTGGTCGAGCAGGCTCCTCACCTTGGCGGCCGCGACCGGGCTCAGGTTGATCTGGTCGGTACGGCGCTCGGTGACCTGGTCGGTCATGCTGGGTGCTCCTTCGTCGATGTCTGGTACGGCGCGTCCGGGGACGCTCCTTCCGACAGGTGCAATTCTCGCACAAGGACGGTTATTCCGGGGGATCAGCCCGGCGCCGGACGGTCAGTACGACCAGGTGCGGGCCACGCGCTCAGCCAGCTCGGCGAGGCTGCGCGCGGGGTCACCGAGGGCGCGCTCCTCGCCGACCAGGTCCACCACGGAGTACGCCGACTCGATCCCGAGGGCCCGCATCTCCCGCGACCCGACCAGCACCTGTCCGGCGAGGGCGACACATGGCCGGAGGGCGTCCGCCGCGACCGAGGCGACGCCGTACGGGACCTTGCCCGAGCGGCTCGAGAAGTCGAACGCGCCCTCACCCGTCAGCACGAGATCCGAGGCTCGGGCACGGCGCCGGAGGTCGACCGCGTCGGCCACCACGTCGAACCCGGGCCGACGGCCGGCCCCGAGCAGGAGCAGGGCGAAGCCCAGCCCGCCCGCTGCGCCGGCCCCCTTCTCCAACGCGGTACGCCGATCGGTGGCGGCCGCGAGCCGCTCGAGGATCGCGTCGAGAGCGGGCAGCCGGTCCGCGGCGATGCCTTTCTGCGGACCGAAGGTCTTCGTCGCGCCGAAGAGCCCCGTGAGCGGACTGTCGACGTCGCTGGCGCAGGTGAGGGTGACGCCGTCGACCCGAGCCTGGGCCGGGGCGAGGTCGACGACGGTCACACCCTCGACCCCCGACGCGCCACGGTCGAGTGGACGGTCGGCCGTGGCTCCGAGGGCTCCGAGGAGCCCGGCACCGCCGTCGTTCGTGCCGGAACCGCCCAGGCCGACGACGACATCGGTGGCCCCGCCGTCGATCGCGTGACCGACCAGCTCCCCGACCCCCCACGTGGTGGCATCCTCGGCATGCGTCCCGCCGGTGAGGGCGAGGCCACAGGCCTGGGCGCTCTCGACCCACGCGTGTCGACCCACGTGCAGCACGACGCCGGGCACCGGCTCGCCGTGCGGGCCGCTGACCGTGACCGCGGAGAGCTCGCCGCCGAGGGCCTCATGGAGCACGTCGACGAACCCCGGTCCCCCGTCGGCCATCGGCGCCAGGTCCAGCTGGTCGTCGGGGGCGCGGCGGCCCCACCCGTCCGCGATCGCCCGGGCCGCCTCCACGGCGGTGAGGGTGCCCGCGAACTTGTCAGGGGCGATCAGCACACGCACGTGGTCATTGTCCCGGGGTCGTTGCGACGGTGTGGTTCGGTGTCAGGGCGACCGGACCAGGAGACCGACGAGCATCGCGGCTGCGCCGGACAGGGCGGCGAAGGAGCGGACGTGGTTCCACAGCTCCCACGGCTTCGCGTAGTCGCGCCAGGCCAGGTCCGCGTCAGGCCCGTCGGCGACCACGCTCTGGAAGGCGTCGTTGCGAGGGACGTGGTAGATGGCAGTGATCGCGAACGACACGACGTACAACACGGCGCCGACGAGGAGAAGCGCGTTCCCGGCCCCTCCGTCCGTGCGGAGTTGCGGCAGCGCGAGCACAGACACGGCGATGCACAACGCCAGCGTGCCGACCATGTCGAGGACGAGCAGGGAGCGTGGTGCCGCGCGGTTGAGCTCCTGCATGGTCGAGACCGCGGCCGAGGTCGGCGCGGCGTCGAGGCCCGGCATCACGAACGTGGAGAAGGCGAACAGCACGCCCCCGAAGGTGGCGGCGCCGAGGGCGGCGGCGACGGTGGTGATCTCGGTGACTGTCATGAGTCCACCTCATCGCCCATCGTTGAGACTTTCCATGCGTGATCGGCTCCGATCCATGTGAATTCGTCTACGCTGGGGTCGTGGACCCGCTCGCCGGCCTGATCGACGCACCGCGGGCGCGGGGCGCCTTCCTGCTCCGGGTGCCCATGGCACGACCGTGGGCGGTCCGAGTCGCCGACGAGGCGCCGCTGGCCGTGGTCGCGATGGCCTCGGGGTCGTCGTACTTCACGCGTGACCCGGATCCCCCCGTGCCCCTGGAGCGCGGCGACCTGCTGCTCGTGCAGAGGACGTCGTCGTACGACGTGGGCGACGAGCCGGGCCGAGCGCCCACCGCGGTGATCCTCCCCGGCAACCGGTGCGAGACGCCGACGGGCGAGAGCCTGGAGCTCCCGATGGCGCACGGGTTGCGCACGTGGGGCAACGACCCTGATGGCGAGGACTGCATGCTCGTGGGCAGCTACGCCTCGGTGGGCGAGGTGGGCGCCCGGATGCTGGCCGCCCTCCCGCCGTGGCTGGCGATCCGGGCCGAGGACTGGCGATCGCCGTTGGTGGACGTCCTTCTGGACCAGCTGGAACGCGACGCCCCTGGGCAGGTGAGCCTCCTCGACCGGCTGCTCGACGCCCTCGTCGTGGCCGCCGTACAGCACTGCGCGGTCACCGCACCGGACCTGCCTGCCTGGCTGCGCACCGGCGACGACCACGAGGTCGCCCGCGCGGTCACCCTGATCCACGAACAGCCGGCCGCTCCCTGGAGCCTCGAGGGACTTGCGGGGGCCGTGGGTCTGTCCCGCGCAGGCTTCTCCCGACGGTTCACCCGCGCGGTGGGTGAGTCACCGATCGCCTACCTCAGCTCGTGGCGCCTGGCGCTCGCGGCGGACCTGCTCGTGGGCACAGACGACACGGTCGCGGCCATCAGCCGGTCCGTGGGCTACCCGAGTCCGTTCACGTTCAGCACCGCCTTCAAGCGGTCCTACGGCCGCAGCCCGGTCGAGCACCGTCGTTCGGGCCGCGCATGAGCCTATCCCGTGGCTAGGTTGGCCCGGTGAGTGACCTGCGGATCCGGCCGATGACCGTGGACGACGCGCCGGCTGCCGAACGTGTCACCGCGGTCGGGTTCCACGAGCTCGACACCCGCATGTTCCGGCGCTCCTGGCCGGAGCCGCAGCTGCGGCCACCGGAACGCGCGGGCTACTGGGTGGCGCGCACGCAACACCTCATCGGCACCGACCCGGGAGGCTGCTGGGTGGCCGAGCGGGACGACGAGCTGGTCGGCGTCGTGGTGTCCTTCGAGCGGGAGAAGATGTGGCTGCTGGCGTCGTACGCCGTGGTGCCCGAGGCCCAGGGGCTGGGCCTGGGCAAGGCGTTGTTGGCACCTGCGCTGGACTACGGCCGAGGCAGCCTGCGCGGGATGCTCAACGCCTCGAGCGACCCGAAGGCACTGCGCCGCTACCACGCCGCGGGCTTCCGGCTGTACCCGCAGATGTTCCTGCGGGGCACGCCCGACCGTTCGCGGATCCCGGTCGTGGAGCGGGTCCGCGAGGGCCGGGAGAGCGACCTCGACTGGATGGACTCGGTGGACCGGCAGACGCGGGGGGCGGCGCACGGTGCCGACCACGCGGTGCTGATGCAACAGTTCCGGCTCGTGGTCAGTGAGACGTCGTCCGCCCTGGGATACGCCTACCTCGACGACGGCATCGCACTGCTCGCGGCGACCGACCGCCGTACCGCCGCACGGCTGATGTGGGAGGCGATCGCCTCGTGCGACGACGTACTGATCGGGCACATCACCCCGGAGAACTCCTGGGCCGTGGACGTCGGGCTCGAGGCCCGGCTCGAGCTGCACCAGGAGGGCTACCAGGCGTTGCGCCACATGCGGCCCCCGAGGCCGTACCTGCCCCACGGTGCGCTCCTGTGACTCAACGAGCCCAAAGGGCCAACTCAACGAGCCCGGAGGGCCAACTCAACGAGCCCGGAGGGCCAACTCAACGAGCTAGAGGCCGGGGGCGCCCCAGAGGGCGAGCCAGCGTTGGAGGTCCTGCTCCATGGGCAGCTCGGCCGCGAGGGTGTCGCGGACCTGGATCTCGAGCAGGTTGTCGCGGGTCTTCGCGCCGGTGGGGGCGAAGGCGTAGAAGGTGCCCTGCTTGTAGAGGTAGACCAGCCCGAAGGTCCGGCCCGAGGCATCGTGGAAAGGGACCAGGGAGCAGAGCAGCCCGGATGCGAACCCCTGCTCCTCGAGGGCCGTGTTCACCGCGTGCAGCCCGGTGCAGAGCCCGGCGATGTCGTTGTCCACCCGGTCCACGACCAGCCAGGTGAACCCGAAGTCGTCGCGGTGTACGGAGACGTCCGGTTTGTCCGGGTCGTCGCGCAGCAGCGCGACCACGTCGTCCTGGGTCTGTTGGTACGCCGCGCCCTCCGGCGCGCGATAGCAGACGGAGCCGCTGCCGGTCGGGTTGAAACCGGACGCGGTCTGCAGCGTGATCGCAGCGGACGGGATCAGGAACAGGGAGTCGAGGTTGGCCTGCTTGGGCCGGGTGCGCCCCGTCAGGGCGTCCCAGAACCGGCTCACGGTGCCTGCGGGCCGTCGACACCCAGCGGGCCGTCGGTCGGCCGGCCGAGCTCCGCCTCGATCTTCGACAGCTGCTCCAGCCGCTGCTGCAGCGACGGGTGGGTCGAGGTGAGCTGGCTGAGGCCGGCGCCCTTGATCGCGGGAGCGATGAAGAAGGCGTTCATCGAGCTCGAGGCCCGCAGGTCCTTGTCGGGGATCGCGTTCATCCCGCCGGAGATCTTCTGCAGTGCGGTGGCGAGGTTGCGCGGCTTCATGGTCAGGTAGGCGCCCGACCGGTCGGCGCACAGCTCGCGGTAGCGCGAGAGCAGACGGGTCAGGAAGAAGCTCACGGCGTAGACGACCAGGCTGATGACGAGGACGGCCAGGAACGCGAAGGCACCGCCGTTGCCGTTGTTGCCGCGGCGGCCGAAGAGCGCGCCGTACTGGGCGCCGCGGGTGAGCATGGCGGCCACGATGCCGGCGGTAGAAGCGACGGTCATCACGGTGACGTCGCGGTGGGCGACGTGGCTGAGCTCGTGGGCGAGCACCGCCTCCATCTCGTCGGCGGTGAGCATGCCGAGGATGCCCGTGGTCACGCAGACGACCGATCGCTCGGGCGAGCGACCGGTGGCGAACGCGTTGGGCACCGGGATGTCCGCGACCCCGACCCGCGGCTTGGGCATGTCAGCCAGCGCGCAGAGCCGGTCGATCATCTGGTGGAGCTCGGGCGCCTCCTCAGGCGTCACCTCGCGAGCCCGCATCGCCCGCATCGCGACGGTGTCGGAGAAGTACCACTGGCCCCAGGCGATGCCGATGCCGATCACCCCGATGATCGGTGCCCACTGCGGTGGCATCACGAACATCAGGACGACGATCAGCGCCACGAAGATCGCACCCAGCAGGAACATCACGGTGGTCATGCGCACCGTCAGACCGGTGTCGCCTACGAAACGAGTGCGTGCCATGGGTCAAGTGTCCTGTAGCGGTCCAAGTCAGCCGGGGATGAGGCCTTCATCACTCAGCATGTCACGCACCTCGGCGAGAGTGGCGTCGGCCATCGGCAGGATCAGGTCGGACTCGTCCAGCGAGTCAGCCTCGTGGGGGACGCCGGCCGTGCGCACGCCGTCCAGCAGCGCGACGAGCGCCTCGCGGAAGGCCGGCTCGTCGCCGGCCTCCACCGCCGACTCGACGGTGGCGTCGAGCTCGTTCAGGGCCCCGACCGCGTCGTCGGAGAGGTCGTACTGACCCTCCCCGAGGATGCGGACGATCACTTCTGTTCCTGGGTCGACTCGGCCGACTTCTCCTGCTCGGCCTCCAGGATGTCACCACTGTCGCCGGACTCGATCGCCTCCGGTGTGGAGCCGGCCTTGAGCCGGGCCAGCTCGGCCTCGACGTCCGACTGCGAGCTCATCGCCTCGAGCTCGCGGGCGATGTCGTCGCCCTGGTTGAGCTGCGTCGCGTCCTCGAGCGCACCCGAGGCGATCAGCTCGTCGATCGCGCCGGCCCGGGCCTGCATCTGCGCGGTCTTGTCCTCGGCCCTCTGGATCGCCATCCCGACGTCGCCCATCTCCTCGCCGATGCCCGACATCGCCTCGTTGATCTTGGTCTGGGCCTCGGCGGCGGTGTAGGTCGCCTTGATCGTCTCCTTGCGGGTGCGGAACGCCTCGACCTTCGCGCTCAGCCGCTGCTGCGCGAGCGTGAGCTTCTCCTCCTCGCCCTGGAGCTGGGCCTGCTGCGTCTTGAGATCGTTGATCTGCGCGGTGAGCCCCGACTTGCGGGTCAGCGCCTCGCGGGCGAGGTCCTCGCGGCCCACGCCGATCGCCTGCTCGGCCTGGCCCTGCAGCTTGTCGGACTGCCCCTGGAGCTGGTTGACCTGCAGCTCCACCCGCTTGCGCGACGTGGCGACATCGGCGACCCCACGGCGTACCTTGGCCAGCAGATCGAGCTGACGCTGATAGCTGTAGTCGAGCGTCTCGCGCGGGTCTTCGGCCCGGTCGAGCGCCTTGTTCGCCTTGGACCTGAAGATCAGGCTGATGCGTTGCCACAAGCTCATGGGGCCCAGCCTATGGGAAGACGTCAAGGCTGCGCGCGCGACGGTAGGCTGGGGCCGACCGGGCCGCATCGGCCCGCTGCCACCACACCAGATCAGCCAGGAAGTCACGCGTTGTTCCGCCGTACCAAGCCCGAGACCGCCGCCGAGCCCGTCGTGGCCGATGTTCCCGACGCGAGCCAGAAGAAGGGGCGCCCCACGCCGTCGCGCAAGGAAGCCGAGGCGCTGAACAAGGCGCGCAACAAGGTGCCGCGCACCCGCAAGGAGCAGGCGGCCGCACGCAGGCTCGCGCGCTCCGACTCGAGCGGGAAGATGCGCGAGGCGATGAAGTCCGGCGAGGAGCGCTATCTGCCCGCCCGCGACAAGGGGCCCGTCAAGCGCTTCATCCGCGACTTCGTCGACAGCAAGTTCTCCTTCATCGAGGTGCTGATCCCGGTGATGCTGTTGGTCCTGGTGCTGGGCTGGAGCGGCAGCGCCGCGCTGCGGTCGTTCGCCAACACCGCCCTGCTGGCGGTGCTCCTGGTGATCGTGGTGGAGGTCGTCCGCCTGCGGTTCCGGCTGCGTCAGGAGCTGACCCGCCGCTTCCCCGACGAGTCGCTCAAGGGCACCACCTACTACGCCGTCGCGCGGTCGTTGCAGATGCGCTTCATGCGGCTGCCCAAGGCGCAGGTGAAGATCGGCCAGCAGCTCCCCGAGCGCTACCGCTGAGACTGTCAGCGCCCGGCGAGCGAGCTCGCTGCGGTGTTCCGCACCCACTTCGCCGGCTCGGAACGTCCTCGCTCAGGCGTCGTAGTCGACCACGACCCGCTCGGACGTCGGGTGGGACTGGCAGGTGAGCACATAGCCGTCCTCGATCTCCTCGGGCTCCAGCGCGTAGTTGACGTCCATCGCGACCGTGCCCTCGACGAGCTTTGCCCGGCAGGTGCCACACACCCCGCCTCGGCAGGCGAACGGAAGGTCGGACCGCACCTCCAGCGCCGCCTCGAGGACTCCCGGGCCGTCGGGGCGCAGCTCGAAGTCCGAGGCGCGGCCGTCGAGCTTGATCGTCACCTGCGCCGCACCTGCCACCGAGGACGAGACCGACTCCGGTGCGCGGGGCACCGGGTCCGCGTGGAAGAGCTCGGTGTGGACGGCGTGCTCGTCGACACCGTGGTCGAAGAGCACCTGGCGCAGGTCGAGCACCATCTGCTGCGGTCCGCACAGGAACCAGGCGTCCACCTCCTCCGCCGGCATCAGCTCCTTGAGGATCCGGGTCAGCCGATCGCCGTCCAGCCGACCGGAGAACAGCTCGACGTCCTGCTGTTCGCGCGACAGGACATGCACGAGCCAGAACCGGTCGGGGAACCGGTCCTTCAGGTCGTGGAGCTCGTCGAGGAACATCACCGAGCGATGCGTGCGGTTGGCGTACAGCAGCATCACCCGGGCCTGCGGCTCCTCCTCGAGGGTCGTCGAGACGATCGAGAGCAACGGCGTGATGCCGGAGCCGGCGGCGATCGCGACGTAGGTCTTCTCCGACGCCGGGTCGAGATGCGTGGTGAACCGGCCGGCCGGCGTCATCACGTCGAGCTCGTCGCCCGGGTGGAGCGCGCCGACCACGCCCTCGCTGAAGGCACCGCCCGGCAGCTTCTTCACCCCGATCGTGAGCACGCCCGAGCGAGGAGTGGTGCAGATCGAGAAGCTGCGTCGCTCCCCGTCGTCACCGCGGATCGTGACGTGCTGACCGTGCTTGAAGCGGTAGTCGTCGGCGAGCTCCGGAGGCACCGCGAACGTGATCGCGACCGAGTCGTCGGTCAACGGCTCGACGGAGGCCACCGGGAGCGGGTGGAACTGGGGCTTGGCCATCAGGACGTCGCCTAGAGGGCCTTGAAGTGGTCGAAGGGCTCCTTGCAGGAGCGGCACACCCACAGGCTCTTGCAGGCGGTGGAGCCGAACCGGCTCGACTCCCGGGTGTCGAGGCTCCCGCACTGTGGGCACCTGACGGAGAGCGTGAGGGCCACCGGCCCGTCCTCCGGCCGGGGAGCCGGGCCTGGGGGCGCGATCCCCGCGCTGGCGAGCTTGGCCCGCGCCGTCTCGGTCATGTCGTCGGTCGTCCAGGCCGGCGAGAGCACGAACTCCACGTCGACCCGCAGGTAGCCCGCCATGGTCAGCGTGTCCACCAGGTCCTGGCGGATCGCCTCCATCGCCGGGCAGCCGGAGTACGTCGGAGTGATGGTCACGTGGACCCGGCCCTGGTCGTCCTCGATGACGTCGCGCAGGATGCCGAGGTCCTCGATGGTGACCATGGGGAGCTCGGGGTCAGGGACCGCCGCGGCGATCGCGTGGGCGTTGAGAGTGGACGTAGGAATCGGAATCACCACTTCGCTCCGGGGTGCGAACGATGGAGATGCTGCATCTCTGCGAGAAGGTAGCCGAGGTGCTCGGTGTGCAGCCCGTCGCGGCCGCCGCCGAGGGCAGGAGGCACCTCGGGCACGGACAGGGTCGCCTCGGTGACCACCCGTCGTACGTCGGAGAGAACGGCGTCACGCAGGGCCGAGCGGTCGGCGACCCTCCCGGTCAGCACCGGATCGAGCGGGCCGAACAGCTCCTCCAGGTAGGGCCACTCGGCGTCCAGAGCCGACTGCATCCGGGTGTGGGACTCCTCGGTGCCGTCACCGAGCCGCAGCACCCAGTGCGTCGCGTGGTCGACGTGGTAGGCGACCTCCTTGACCGCCTTGGCCGCGATCGCCGCCAGGGTCTCGTCGCGTTCCCCGAGATCGCCCGTCGCCAGCGTCCGGTAGAGGTGGAGCTGGTAGGTCGCGAAGGTCAGCAGACGTGCCATCGCGACCCCGAAGTCGGTCATCGGCCGTTCGACCAGCTTGACGTTGCGGAAGTACCGCTCGTCGCGAAGGTAGGCGAGGTCGTCCTCGGACCGGCCCTCTCCCTCGATCTCGCCGGCGTAGGTGAGCAGGTTGCGGGCCTGGCCGAGCTGGTCGAGCCCGATGTTGGCCAGGGCGACGTCTTCCTCCAGCTCCGGCGCCCGGCTGATCCACCAGCCCATCCGTTGGGCGGAGACCAGCGCGTCGTCGGCCAGGCCGCCGGTGTACTCGAAAAGTGCGGTGTCCATCTAGAGGTGCTGGACCCCCTCGGGTACGTCGTAGAACGTGGGGTGGCGGTAGATCTTGTCAGCAGCAGGGTCGAAGAACGGGTCGCGCTCGTCGGGGGTCGACGCCTCGATGTCGGAGGCCTTCACCACCCAGATCGAGACACCCTCGCCGCGGCGGGTGTAGAGGTCGCGGGCGTTGCGCAGCGCCATCTCGGCGTCCGGCGCATGCAGAGAACCCGCGTGCACGTGGGACAGCCCCCGGCGTGCCCGGACGAACACCTCCCACAGCGGCCAGTCGCGGCGCGTGCTCATGCCACGGACTCCGTAGCGCGGGCCCGCTTCGCGGCGTATGCCTCGGCCGCCGTGCGCACCCAGGCACCCTCGTCGTACGCGCGCCGCTTGTGCGCCATCCGCTCGGCGTTGCACGGTCCGTTGCCCTTGATCACCTCGAACAGCTCGGTGAAGTCGATCTCGCCGTAGTCGTAGTGGCCGCGCTCGTCGTTCCACCGGATCTCGGGGTCGGGAAGGCCCAGGCCGAGCGCCTCGGACTGCGGCACGGTCATGTCGACGAACCGCTGCCGCAGGTCGTCGTTGGAGAAGCGCTTGATACCCCAGGCCATCGACCGCGCGGAGTTGGGCGAGTCGTCGTCGGGCGGCCCGAACATCATCAGCGACGGCCACCAGTAGCGGTTGACCGCGTCCTGGGCCATCGCCTTCTGCTCAGGCGTGCCATGCGACAGCGTGTAGAGGATCTCGAACCCCTGCCGCTGGTGGAACGACTCCTCCTTGCACACCCGCACCATCGCGCGTGCATAGGGGCCGTAGGAGCAGCGGCACAGGGGCACCTGGTTGGTGATAGCGGCGCCGTCGACCAGCCAGCCGATCGCGCCGACGTCCGCCCAGGTGAGCGTCGGGTAGTTGAAGATCGAGGAGTACTTCTGCCGACCGCTGTGGAGCTGGTCGACGAGGTCGGCGCGGTCGACGCCGAGGGTCTCGGCAGCGGCGTACAGGTAGAGCCCGTGGCCGGCCTCGTCCTGGACCTTGGCCATCAGGATCGCCTTGCGGCGCAGGCTCGGAGCACGGCTGATCCAGTTGCCCTCCGGCTGCATCCCGATGATCTCGGAGTGGGCGTGCTGGGCGATCTGCCGGATCAGCGTCTTCCGATAGGCCTCCGGCATGTCGTCGCGGGGCTCGACCCTGCCCTCGCCGGCGAGCAGCGCGGCGAAGGCGGCCTCGTCGGGTGCCGCCCGGTCAGGGTCCGGCTGCTGGTCGGTGCCGAAGTCGTTGCCGTACACACCCTCCACGGTACCAGCGGTGTGACACTTCTCGACATCCCTGCCGACGAGGTGTAACAGGCCGTCGGCTGGCAGGATCGTCGCCATGAGCAGTCCCACCGCCGACGTCTCGGTCCGGGTCGCCTGGGCCGACGACGCTGAGGCGATCGCCGCGATCCAGGCCCGCGCCTGGGCCACGTCGTACGCGGGGCTGCTGCCGGCCGCGGGCGAGCTGCGCGAGGCCGACTTCGCCCAGCTGTGGCGCGATGCGCTCACTCGCCCCGCCGACGCCCGCCACCGCGCGCTGGTCGCCCTGGAGCGCAACCGGGTCGTCGGCTTCGCGATCACGACCCCGGCCACCGATCCCGACTGCGACCACGTCACCGACGGCGAGTTGATGGAGCTCACCGTCGACGCCGACGAGCGCGGCAAGGGCCACGGCTCGCGGCTCGTGCAGGCCGCGGTCGACACGATGGTCGCCGACCGGTTCACCCGCGCCG
This sequence comes from Nocardioides sp., assembly GCA_017354415.1. Classification (GTDB taxonomy): domain Bacteria; phylum Actinomycetota; class Actinomycetes; order Propionibacteriales; family Nocardioidaceae; genus Nocardioides. The sequence continues at coordinate 1,879 of JAFMQY010000031.1, read as the reverse complement.
TGACCTGGCTGGTCGCCGACGACGATGCGCTCAGGACCTTCCTGACCGAGGCCGGCTGGGCGCCGGACGGGGCCCACCGCACCCTCGACCTCGACGGCACCGGTACGACCCAGGTGAAGCAGGTGCGTCTGCACACCGCCCTGGCCTGAACCCACCCTTTCGGGGCACTTGGTTTTCCTCCACGGGAGGGCCACCATGGACTCCCGGCGGCATCTTGCCGCCGACAGTCGACGAATGGGGCCGCACGATGTTCGGACCACTGCCGTTGCTCCACAGGATCGTGCTTGTCGCGATCAGTCTCTGCTCGGGAATCCTGGCGGGCGTCTGGATCGCCCATGCGACCTCTCTCCCCGTCGCGGTGTCGGGGGGAGCTCTCGCCGGTGGTCTGTTAGGCGTCGCACTCGCCTACGTGCTGGTCCACAGCCCGCGCCCGCAGCCCCGTCCGGTGCGCATCACGCGACGTCGCTGACACAGCGCCCCGTTCGGCCCGGCTGGGGAGACGTGTCCTAGGGTCGGCGGGTGCCCGACCCCGGAGGTGAGCCGGCGCTCGCCGAACGCCGCGCGATCGTTCGCGACGGCATCGGCGTCGGCATCGCGACGGGCGTGTACGGCGTCTCATTCGGCGCGGTCTCGGTGGCGGCCGGCCTCTCGATCGTGCAGACCTGTGTGCTGTCGCTGGCGATGTTCACCGGCGCGTCCCAGTTCGCCTTCGTCGGGGTCGCAGCCGCGGGTGGCGCACCCCTCTCCGGTGCCGTCACCGCGCTCATGCTGGGCACCCGCAACACGCTCTACGGACTCAAGCTCGCACCCCTGCTGGGCTTCCGCGGGTGGCGTCGCCCGGTCCTGGCACAGGTCGTCATCGACGAGTCGACCGCGATGTCGGTGACCCGCGACTCCCGGACGGCGGCCCGCATCGGCTTCGTCACCACCGGGGTGGCGGTGTTCGTCCTCTGGAACCTGTTCACCTTCGTCGGTGCCGTCGCCGGCAACCTGATCGGCGACCCCCGTCAGTACGGGCTCGACGCGGCCGTCGGAGCCGCCTTCCTCGCGCTGCTGTGGCCGCGGCTGAGCGATCCGCGCAACCGGATCATCGCCCTGTGCGCTGCAGCGGTCGCGCTGGGCGTCGTCCCGGTGACCGCCGCCGGGGTGCCGGTGCTGGTGGCCGGTGGCGTCGCGCTCCTGGCGGGAATCCTGACGCGCTCCGCCGATGACCCGACCGAGATCCCGCGCTGATGCTGTGGACGGCCCTCCTGTCGGCCAGCATCGGCTGTTACCTGCTCAAGCTCGCCGGTGTCTCCCTTCCCGCTCGGGTTCTCGAACATCCGCTGGTCGAGCGGATCGCCGACCTGATCCCCGTCGCCCTGCTCGCCGCCCTGGTCGCGGTCCAGGTGTTCGCCAGCGGCACCCGGCTCACGATCGACGCCCGCGCCGCCGGGTTGGCGGTCGCGGCCGTGCTGCTGGTGTTCCGCGCGCCGTTCCTGGGGGTGGTGTGCGGAGCCGCTCTCACGGCAGCGCTCCTGCGGCTGGTGTTCCCCGGTTAGTGACCTCTGGAACCGGCGCAAGCCCCTTCAGGCGATGACGGGCTCGCCCGCCGTTCCTCGGACGTCCGAGCAAGCGGGACCCGGTCGCTCGACCTCCGCGCGGGGTGCTGATCAGCCGAGGTCGAGCACGTGCTCGAGCCCCACGGTCAGGCCGGGACGATCGCCGACCGCGCGGACCGCGGCCAGCACGCCGGGCGTGAACGACGCGCGGTCCAGCGAGTCGTGCCGGATGGTGAGGGTCTCCCCCGGCCCGCCGAGGACGATCTCCTGGTGGGCCACGAGTCCGCGCGCCCGGACCGAGTGGATGTGCACACCGTCCACCTCGGCGCCGCGGGCAC
>JAFMQY010000249.1 GCA_017354415.1 Nocardioides sp. | reverse complement strand
CGGGCCCGGGTCGCGGAGGCGGTTTCGGGCGTGCGGGCGGAGATGGAGGTGCTGGATGGCTGACCGGATCCGTGTGCCTCGCCTGCTGAGCCGCTCGCGCTCGGTGTGGCTCGCCGTGGGCGTGGCCGTGGTGGTGGCGGTGGCCGTCGTCGTGTGGTCGCTGGTGACCCAGCCGGTCGCCGCACTGGTCGTGGTCGTGGTGCTGGTGCTCGTCCTCGGGTTCACGGCCGCCCGGCGCACCTTCCTGGACACCGACGACGGGGCGGTCGTCCGCGACGTGTGGGGGCTGCTGCCGCGCAGCACCCCCTGGGCGGGAGCGGACGTTGTCAGGATCCGCAGCAACAACGGCGGTCAGGCCATGCTCGAGGTGCGCGGCACCGGGCGACGCAGGGCGATCTACCTTCCTCTGGTCGCCGTCGATCTCGGAGGCGACCGCAGCCAGTCCCCGGAGTTCCTCCGCATGCTCGCCGACCAGATCGAGCGGTGGGCGCCGGAACGCGCGTCGGTGGTCCGTGAGCTGCGTGCCCAGGCCGAGCACCTCGAGTCCGGCGGCGCGGTCGGTGAGTCGCCGCTGGCGAGGGCGCACCTGCGTCTCGGTCGAGCATCGCCCGAGAAAAGCCAGAGTTGAGTGGAACACACTCAACTTTGCGCGCGTTGGACCTGATGCGGACACACGGGGTGTTCGCCATCCACTTGCACCAGGAGAATGACGCGCATGAGCCAGTTCGGGGCCGAGAAGTTCACGACACGCAGCCGTGAGGCGATCGAGACCGCCCAGCTCGCCGCGACCACGGCGGGCCACTCCCAGACCGAGCCCGTGCACCTGCTCGCCGCGCTGATGCGCGACGCCGACGGTACGGCGCGCCAGCTCGTCGCGAGGTCCGGTGCCGACGCATCCGCCCTCGCCGCCCGGACGGAGGCGGCCCTGCAGGCACTCCCCCAGGCGTCCGGTGCGACCGTGCAGCAGCCGGGGGCGTCGGCCGCGCTGACCCGGGTGCTCGCCGGCGCGCTCGACCTCGCCGCGTCCATGAAGGACGACTACGTCGCCACCGAGCACCTGCTGATCAGCCTGGCCACCGTCGAGTCGAGCGCCCAGAAGCTGCTCGCCGACGACGGTCTCACGGCGGACGGCCTGCGCGAGAGTCTGACATCCCTGCGCGGCAACCGCCGGGTCACGAGCCCGGAGGCGGAGTCGACCTACGAGAGCCTCGAGAAGTACTCCGTCGACCTGACCCGGGCCGCCGAGGACGGGAAGCTCGACCCGGTGATCGGTCGCGACGCCGAGATCCGCCGGGTGATCCAGGTGCTGTCGCGTCGTACCAAGAACAACCCGGTGCTGATCGGCGACCCCGGCGTCGGCAAGACCGCCGTCGTCGAGGGCCTCGCCCAGCGGATCGTGGCCGGAGACGTGCCCGACTCGCTCAAGGGCCGCCGGCTGCTCAACCTCGACCTGGCCGCGATGGTCGCCGGGGCGAAGTACCGCGGTGAGTTCGAGGAGCGGCTCAAGGCCGTGCTCGAGGAGATCAAGGATTCCGGCGGTCAGGTGATCACGTTCATCGACGAGCTCCACACCGTGGTCGGCGCCGGAGCGGGTGGCGACTCCGCGATGGACGCCGGCAACATGCTCAAGCCGATGCTGGCCCGCGGTGAGCTCCGGATGATCGGGGCCACCACGCTCGACGAGTACCGCGAGCGGATCGAGAAGGACCCCGCTCTCGAGCGTCGCTTCCAGCAGGTGTTCGTCGGCGAACCGAGCGTCGAGGACACGATCCAGATCCTGCGTGGCATCCAGGAGAAGTACGAGGCGCACCACGGCGTCAGGATCACCGACGCCGCCCTGGTCGCCGCCGCGAGCCTGAGCGACCGCTACATCCCCGGGCGACAGCTGCCGGACAAGGCGATCGACCTGATCGACGAGTCGGCGTCGCGGCTGCGGATGGAGATCGAGTCCTCGCCCGAGGAGATCGACCAGCTCCGGCGCAACGTCGACCGGATGAAGATGGAGGAGTTCGCGCTCCAGAAGGAGTCCGACGCCGCGTCGGCGGAGCGGCTGGCCAAGCTGCGCCAGGACCTCGCGGACTCCGAGGAGGAGCTCCGCGGTCTCGAGGCCCGGTGGGAGCAGGAGAAGGCGTCCCTCGAGGGCGAGGGCGAGCTGCGGCGTGCGCTCGACCAGCTCCGGATCGAGGCCGACAAGCTCCTCCGCGAGGGCAACCTGGAGGCCGCCTCGAAGATCCGGTACGAGTCGATCCCCGACCTGGAGAAGAAGCTCGCCGCCGTCACGGAGGCGGAGAAGACCGAGGTCGAGCCGCTGGTGGGCGAGGAGGTCGGCGCCGAGCAGGTGGCCGAGGTCGTCGAGGCCTGGACCGGGATCCCGACCGGCCGGCTCCTCCAGGGCGAGATGGCCAAGCTGCTCGAGATGGAGGACGTGATCGGCCAGCGGCTGATCGGGCAGCGCGAGGCCGTTCGCGCGGTGAGTGACGCCGTACGCCGTTCGCGGGCGGGCATCTCCGACCCCAACCGACCGACCGGGTCGTTCCTGTTCCTCGGCCCGACCGGCACCGGCAAGACCGAGCTGGCGCGGGCCCTGGCGGAGTTCCTCTTCGACGACGAGCGGGCGATGATCCGGATCGACATGAGCGAGTACTCCGAGAAGCACTCGGTCGCGCGCCTGGTCGGTGCGCCTCCGGGCTACGTCGGGTACGACGAGGGCGGCCAGCTGACCGAGGCGGTGCGCCGGCGTCCGTACTCCGTGGTGCTCCTCGACGAGGTCGAGAAGGCACACCCCGAGGTCTTCGACATCCTGCTCCAGGTGCTGGACGACGGTCGGCTGACCGACGGGCAGGGCCGGACGGTCGACTTCCGCAACACCCTGCTGATCCTGACCTCCAACCTCGGTTCCAACGTCCTGGTCGACCCGACCCTCGACCCCGAGGCGAAACGCAACTCCGTGCTGTCGGTCGTCCGGGCCAGCTTCAAGCCGGAGTTCCTCAACCGGCTCGACGAGATCGTCGTCTTCGACGCGCTCACCAAGGATGAGCTCGCACGCATCGTCGACCTGCAGCTGGCGCTGCTCGAGAAGCGGCTCGCCGTACGCCGGATCACCATCGACGTCACCGAGGCCGCCCGGGCCTGGCTGGCCGAGACCGGCTACGACCCGGCGTACGGCGCCCGCCCGCTCCGCCGGCTGATCCAGACCGCGATCGGCGACCAGCTCGCCCGGATGCTGATCGGTGGCGAGGTCACCGATGGCGGGAAGGTGACCGTCGACGTCGCCGACGGCGAGCTGACCCTCACCCCGGCCTGACCGTCGAGCGCGGCTCACACTTCCGCGGGCTACTCCTCGGTCTGCTCGGCCCAGAGGTTGATGCCGGACTCGACGGCGTACTTGTCGATCTCGGTCAGGTCGTCCTCGGTGAGCGGCGGGCCGTCCAGCGCGTCGAGGTTGGTGTCGAGCTGCTCGACGCTCGAGGCGCCCATGACCGCCGAGGTGACCCGGGGGTCGCGCAGCGCCCACTGCAGGGCCAGCTGGGCGAGCTTCTGCCCACGCCGCCGGGCGATCCCGTGGAGCGCGCGCACCCGCTCGAGCACGTCGTCCCCGAGACCGATCAGGGTGGAGTCCTCGCGCGCGGCGCGTGAGTCGGAGGGGATCCCGTCGAGGTACCGGTCGGTGAGCAGTCCCTGAGCGAGTGCCGTGAAGACGATGCACCCCATCCCCTGCTCCTCGAGCTCGTCGAGCAGGTCGCGCTCGATCCACCGGTTGAGCATCGAGTACGACGGCTGGTGGATCAGCAGCGGCGTGCCCAGGTCGCGGGCGATGAGCGCCGCCTCCTTCGTCTTCGCCGCGGAGTACGACGAGATCCCGGCGTAGAGCGCACGGCCCGACCGCACAGCGGTGTCGAGCGCACCCATCGTCTCCTCGATCGGCGTGTCCGGGTCGAACCGGTGGCTGTAGAAGATGTCGACGTACGAAAGGCCCAGCCGGTCCAGCGACTGGTCGAGGGAGGCGAGCATGTACTTCCGCGACCCACCGCCCTGGCCGTACGGGCCCGGCCACATGTCCCAGCCCGCCTTGGTCGAGATGACCAGTTCGTCGCGGTAGGGGGCGAAGTCCGCGCGCATCCAGCGGCCGAAGTTCTCCTCGGCCCGGCCGTACGGCGGCCCGTAGTTGTTCGCGAGGTCGAAGTGCGTCACCCCGCGGTCGAAGGCGCGGCGCAGGATCGCCCGCTGGGTCTCCTCGGGCCGATCGTCCCCGAAGTTCTGCCAGAGGCCGAGGGACAGCGGCGGCAGCTGCAGCCCGCTGCGGCCGGTGAAGCGGTAGCGAGCGTGGTCGTAGCGGTCCTGGGCGGCCTGGTAGCTCATGACCACATCCTGCCCCGCCAAGGCCTCGTCGATGCATCCCGGACGGCGACCGCGTGGTGCAATGAAGAGGTGAGCCAGACCTCCCCGACCCCCGCGCGGCCGCCGCAGGTGACCTTCGCGTGCGGTGTGGTGATGGTCGGCTCCGTCGTCGTGGTGCTGATGATGTGGGACCGGATCGCCGGCCTCCACACCCTCGACTCCCGCACCGGGCTGCAGTCGTTCCTGCACGACTCCGGACTCCATGGCAGCGGGGTGACCCTCGCGGGGCTGATGACGACGGTCAAGGTGCTCTCCATGATCGCCGCGGCCTGTGCGACCGCCATGGTGATCCTCGGCTGGCAGACCCTGCGGCGCAGCCGGGGGGCCCGGCTGGGGCTCGCGATCCTCGCGGTGCCGCTGTTCGTGACCGGCCTGGTCAGCGACGGGATCGTGACGTCCGCGGTCGCCGCCGCGGTGATCACGCTCTGGCTCGGTCAGGCCCGCATCTGGTTCTCCGACGGCAGCCCCACCGAGCCGGCCGCACCGGCCGTGGCTACGCCGGGCCGGTCTCCGTTCTCCTCCTCGCAGGCGCCCACCGTCCAGGGCCCGGTGTCACCCG
>JAFMQY010000248.1 GCA_017354415.1 Nocardioides sp. | reverse complement strand
CGACCGCGAGTCGACGACTGCCGCGGCGCGGCCCTCGCGGTACGGCGTGCGTCGCCCCACCCAGGAGTCTTGCGTCAGCTGAGGCGAGCCTTGGCGACGCGGGCCTCGTTGCGCGCCTGGCGGGCGATCACCTTCGCCTCACGCCGGACGTCCCGAGCGGCGCGGCGGGTCCGCCACGCGACGCCCGGGCGGGCCTCCGTGTCGACACCGGCGAGCAGCAGGCCGCCGATCATCGAGAGGTTCTTGAAGAACTGGGTCCGCTGCGCAGCGCGTGCCCCGGGGTCCTTCTCCTCCCAGAACGGGTGACCGGCGTACGTCGTGGGCACCAGCGACGCGACCAGCGTGAGGGCCGCGAGCCGCGGCGCTCGTCCCGTGGCCAGGGCGAGCCCGGCGGCCACCTGCACCGCGCCGTTGATGCGGACCAGGGTCTCGGGGTCGGTAGGCACCGGCACACCCGGCGCGAACCTCTCCGCGATGGCCGGGACGCGGTCGGTGACCTTGGTCGCCCTCGGGACCTTGGTCGCGGGGTGCCGGACCGAGTCGAGTCCACCGACGACGAACATCGAGGCGAGCAGCGGTCGAGCGATCATTCTGACGAGGGTCATAGGTCTTGCTTACCCCATGACGCTGATCTCAGTCGTGGAGCGACAGGGTGAACGTGTTGTTCTTCTGGTCCGGGTCGTGCAACGGCGGCACCGGCTGGACCTCGAAGGTGATGCCCCGCCCGCTGCGGTCGTGCACGTTGACGTCGAAGTCGAACGACGTCTGGCTGGCCGTGACCTGGCAGGTCCATCTGGCCGGGCCGTCCTTCGTGCAGGCCCCGTCGTCGTGGACCGGCTTGAGCGCGTAGCTGCCGTCGGGGGTGACCGAGAGCGTGGCGGACGCGTCAGGCGGAAGGCCGGTGACCGCCGCGGTCACTCGCGTGAACTGATGGTCGCCGCCGTTGTCGTGGGCCGTGACCGCCAGGTCGGCGGTGGGTGCGTCAACCCTCACGGTCGCGGTGACCGTCGGGGCGGCGGCATAGTCGTCGTTGCCCTCCTGGACCGCGCTGATCACGCAGGTGCCGGGAGCGAAGAAGGAGACACTCGAGGTCTCCGCCGAGTAGGCGCAGACGTCGGAGTTGTTCGTCTTCACCGTCACGGGAAGACCGGCGGAGCTGGTCGCTGCGAAGGCGTACGTGCCACCCACCAGAGCGGTGGCCGGTGCCTGCGGCTCCAGGCGGATGGTCTGCGTGCCCTTGCCGACCGTCAGGCTCTGGGTCGCGCTCGCCCGGGCCAGGTCGGCGTCGCCGTCCTGATGAGCCGCGATGACACACCGGCCGACGTGGTGGAACGTGATCGTGGATCCGGCGAGCGAGCAGGAGTTGTTCGTGGTCGACGCGTCGATCGAGAGCGTGACCGGACGGCCGGAGCTGCTGGTCGCGGTGACGTCGTACGTGCCGTCGACCCTCGGGTCCGGGCTGGACGAGTCGAACGTGACCGTCTGCTGGTTGTGGGGGATGTCGATGCTCTGCAGGACGGCCGGCCCGCTCGCCGCTCGGGCGGCGGTCCCGCTCGAGGACGACCGGGCCGCGACCACGCAGGTGCCCGCGTGGTTGAAGGACACGGTCGTGGCGTTCTGCATCGAGCAGGCGTGATGGGTGGTGGAGGGATCGATCGAGAACACGATCCGTCCGGAGCCGCCAGAGGCACTCACGTGGTAGAGACCGCCGATCGCCGGGTGGGCCGGCGGGGTCGAGGTGAACGTGATCGGCTGAGGGCCGGGGCCGCCCGTCGTCGGCGCGGTCGAGGGCGGCTCACTCGTCGGCGCGCTGGTCGGGCCCGTGGTCGGCCCGCCGGGAGATGAGGTGCCGGTGGGCAGCGACCCCGGCACCGTGCCCGGCAACGTAGGCGCAGTCGAGGGGAAGGCTGACGGCGCCGTGGAGGTGAAACCGCCCGGCAGGAGCGCGCTGTTCGGTCCGACCCTGGCCGACGCCGAGGTGTCCGGGCCGGTTGTCGTCCGGCCGTCCCGGGGTCCGCCACTCTGATCGGGGGAGGTGCTCGGCTGCGTCGAGGCGGCGGGCGAGAGGCCCACCGGGGGTGGGCCGGTATTCGCAGCGCCGTTTCCCTGGAGGTTGGAGATGCCGTAGACGGCGAGCAGCGCAGTCGCCGTCACGGCGACCCCGCCGACCGCCGCTAGTGCGACGTGGCTGGACACCCACGACCTCGCCGCGGCAAGGCCGGATGTGGCCGCACCCGTGGCTGCCCCGCCCGCGGAGGACGAGAGGTATCCGGCGCCGGCAGCCCCCAGCAGCAACGGAGCGAGCAAGGCGGCGAGCCCGGAGTTGACCTCGGTCAGTTCGAGATAGACCGCCGCGCATGCGCGGCACTGCGCGAGGTGGTCCTCCACCCGGGCGGCGTCGCGGCGCGACAGCCCGCCTCGCACATACGCGCCGAGGTGGTCGCGGGTCCAGGAGCAGTCGACGTCGCCGGGATCGGCGGCGTGCTGGCTCAAGAACGCCTGCCGCAGGCCCTCACGGGCCCGGTAGGCCAGTGCGGAGACCGAGTTGGCGCTCATCCCGAGCAGTACGGCGATCTCCGCCGGCTTCTGCTGCTCGACCTCCGTGTGCCACAGCACCATCTGCCAGCGTTCGGGCAACGAGGCGAAGGCACGGGCGGCGGCGGCGTTCTCGAAGCCCTCGACGGCGGTGTCCCGGAACGGCAGCCCGGGGTCGAACGGCGTGAGGTCGTCGACCGGTCGCAGGCGGGAACCGGAGCGGACCCGGTCGACCTGAAGCCGGCGTACGGCGGTCAGCAGGTAGGCGCGGAAGGCCAGGTCGGGCCCGCCGCCGCGCTGGAGCACGGTGAGCACCTTGGTGAACGCGTCGGAGACCAGGTCGTCGGCGTCCGCCGGGCCGGCCAGCTGCCGGGCCAGTCGCCGGGCCGCGTCGACATGGCGCGCGAACAGCTCGCCGTACGCCTCGACGTCGCCGCCGCGGACAGCCGAGATCAGCTCGGCATCCCCCGGGCCCTCGACCGACAGCGAAACGCTCACCACTGCTCCAACGCTTCGATTCGGGATTTCTGAGGTCAGTATGGTCCGCCGATCGGGATCCCGCTCCTAAATCGCATCATGAATCGCCTGCTCGCCCGTCCCCATCGTCGGGGACCGCTGGGGTCGGCTCGGAGGGAGGCACCATGGGGTTCTGGGCATTTCGGGAGAAGGTCACGCCCGAGCCTCCCTCCGAGCCCGGGCGGGCGCTCTTCGAGGAGGTGCGAAGACACCTCCCCGAGCGCTTCGAGGCCGTCGGTGAGGCCTTGGTCGCCGGGCGCGTCGCCACCGACGCCTGCGAGGTGGTGGGCCGACTGCTGGGCAGCCAAGGGGTCTCGCTGGAGGAGACCCTGGCGGATCTCCGTACGACGTACGAGCTCGTCGTGGGTACCGAGCCCGCGTTCACGGATGCGTGTGCGGTGGCGCTGGGCTGGAGCGAGGCGACGCTCATGTATCTTCACCAGCTCTCGTGCGCGGACCCGCTGACCGGGTTGGCCAGCATGGCGCATCTGCGGGGGCGACTGACGGAGCTGTACAGGGGGAGCACCCGTGGCCCGGCCCTCCGCGATCGCTTCGCACTCGTCGTGGTGGAGGCGGCTCCTCCGCGCCCGACCGGGCTCGCCGACGAGGTGTTCGGCCTCGACCTGCGGATGTCCCGGGTCGGCGAGTCCGCCCGCTCGGTCTTCGCGGGCGGAGAGACGGTCTGCCGCGTCGGGCCGCGCCGGATCGTCGTGCTGGCGGCTCGCGACGCGTCGCTGGGACGTCGTACGTCGCTGTTGCGCAGCCTGCTCGCCGTCGGTGAGCGCGCCCACGGGAGCATCCGGATCTGGACCGAGAGCCTGCCGCTCGTGGCCGACCAGGCCTCGAGCCTGCTCGACGAGCTCTCCCGCGACCAGGCGTACTGACGCCGCCCCTACCGCACCATCCGTCACATCGATGACGCGCTTCCTGCGCTTTCTGGCGGTTGCAACGGCTGAGAAGCGACGCGATCCCCGGTGAGCCGGGGATTCTTCGCGACCCGCGCCGCCGGCCACACGGCCCTGCCCCGAGGTCTCGACCAGCTCGACCGACGGGGTCGGTTCGGCACCATAGGCTGGTCCCATGTGCGGGCGGTACGCTTCGAGTCGCAAACCTGATGACCTCGTCGAGGAGTTCGAGATCCGGGGCAACCGCGTCGAGGAGGCGCTCGAGCCCGACTACAACGTCGCGCCGACCAAGCCGGTGTACGCCGTGATGGAGCGCTCTCCCTCGTCCCGGGACGACCCGGATCCCGAGCCACCCGAGCGCCAGCTGCGCGTCCTCACCTGGGGACTCGTCCCGTCGTGGGCCAAGGACCCCTCGATCGGCAACCGGATGATCAACGCGCGGATGGAGACCGTGGCGGAGAAGCCGGCGTACAAGCGGGCCTTCGCGTCCCGGCGCTGCCTGCTGCCGGCAGACGGATACTTCGAGTGGTATCCCACGAAGGTGAAGGGCAAGTCCGGCCGGCCGCTGAAGCAGCCGTTCTACATCCGTCCGGCCGACGGGGGTGTGCTGGCGATGGCGGGCCTGTACGAGATCTGGCGCGACCCCGACCGGGCCGAGGACGACCCCGACCGGTTCCGCTGGACCTGCACGGTGCTGACCACCGAGGCGGAGGACGCGGTCGGCCACATCCACGAGCGGATGCCGCTGATGGTCGAGCGCGACCGCTGGTCCGCCTGGCTCGATCCCACCGTCTCCGGCCGCGACGACCTGCTGTCGCTGCTGGTCCCCGCCGCTCCGGGGCGGCTCGAGGCCTTCCCGGTTTCGACGGACGTGAACAACATCCGCAACAACGGCCCGTCGCTGGTCGAGCCGATCCCCGCCGAAGACGCCCTGACGTGAGTCCGGTGAGCACCCGGTGACCCCGGCCGATGAGTGAGGTCGAGCGGCCCGTCGTGACGCC
>JAFMQY010000339.1 GCA_017354415.1 Nocardioides sp. | reverse complement strand
GTGGGCGTGTCCGACCGGGTCGCCCCGGTGACCCACCACGAGGAGGCTCTCGCCGTCCGAGGCGAAGGACACGGTGCCGGCGACCCCATCCTCGAAGGCCACCGGCCGCGGCGACGCCTTGGGGTCGTCGACGTCGAGCAGGTGGACGGCGGTGCGGAACGTCAGGTCGCTGTCCTGGCCGAGCATCCGGGCGAACGCCACGGTGTGGCCGTCGGGCGCCCATGCCGGTTGGCCGGTGTGCTCACGTCCATCGGTGACCTGGCGACATTCGCGAGTGACGACGTCGAGGACGTGGAGCTGACGACGGACCTGGCCGAACATGCCCGAGCCGTCGGCCTGGTAGTCCACCCGCGCGGCCACCAGCGGACCCGAACCGTCGGTCGGATCGACCGGGGCGCTGAACGCGACCCGCGAGCCATCGGGGCTCCAGGTCGGGGCACCGGCGCCCAGCGCCAGATCGGACAGCCGCTCGGGCTCCCCGCCGTCGGCCGGGAGCAGATGTACCTGCCCGTCCCGCAGGAAAGCGATCAGGGATCCGTCCGGCGACCACACCGGAGCAGTGTCGGCGGTGCCGGACGTGAGGCGTCGCGGCGTGCCGCCGGTGGCCGGGACGACCCAGAGCTGATCGACGTTGCGGTCCTCGTCGCCGTCCAGCGTGCGCACGACGTAGACGACCCGGGTGCCGTCAGGCGACAGCGCGGGCTGGGACGGGATCGCGATCGAGGTCAGGTCGTCGATACGCATACGACGGGTCACGGGTGACTCCTTCTTCCGGGTATGGCGGCGAGCAGCGTGCGGGTGTAGTCGTCGTGGGGGTCGGCGAGCACCTGGGCGGTCTGGCCGTTCTCGACGATGCGGCCGTCGTGCATGACCGCGACGTGCGTCGCGACGTACCGCACGACGGCAAGGTTGTGGGAGATGAACAGCATCGAGAGGCCGAGCTCGCGCTGGAGCTCACGCACGAGGTTGAGCACGGCCCCCTGGATCGAGACGTCAAGGGCTGAGGTGATCTCGTCGGCGATCACGACCTGCGGTCGGCCGGCCAGGGCACGCGCCAGCGCGACGCGCTGACGCTGGCCGCCCGAGAGCTCTGACGGGCGCACCGCAGCGCGTGTCGGGTCGAGGTGGACGAGCTCCAACAGCCGGGCAACCTCGGAGCGACGCTGGGAACGAGTGCCGTCGGGCATCGCCTCGGCGACGGACTCCCCGACGCTCATCCGGGGGTCCAGGGAGGAGTACGGATCCTGGAAGACCATCTGCAGCGGACGGCGTCGACCCCGTGTGGGTATCGGCCGGCCGTCCAGCAGGATCCGGCCAGTGAACGGCGCCAGACCGACCGCCGCGCGGGCCAGTGTCGACTTCCCGGACCCCGACTCGCCGACCAGGCCGACGATCCTTCCCTCGGGGACGGTGAGGTGGACGCATTCGACCGCGGTGGTGCCGCCGTACCGGACGGTGACGCCCTCGAACTGGAGCTCGCTCACGGTGCCTCCACCTCCGCCAGCGTGCGGCGCTGGATCCGCACGTCGATGGGCTCGCCGGCGTGCCAGCACGCGACCCGGCGTCCCGCGGCGTCCGTCTCCAGGGGCGGGTCCTCGGCTCGGCACCGCGCCGAGGCCAGCGGGCACCGGGC
>JAFMQY010000247.1 GCA_017354415.1 Nocardioides sp. | reverse complement strand
CCACAAGGGCCAACTCAACGAGCCCGGAGGGCCAACTCAACGAGCCCGGAGGGCCAATTCAACATCTAGATGACGGCGTACCCCTGCAGCTCCACGAGCGCGTCGGCGTCCCAGAGCCGAGCGACCCCGATGCCCGCCATCGCCGGGAAGTCCCGGCCCACGAGGCGCTGCCAGACCGCACCGATCTCGCGAGCGTGTGCGCGGTAGTCGTCGATGTCGACGATGTAGATCGTCAACGACGCGAGTCCGTCCGGGAAGCCGCCGGCGGCGCGGAGCGCGGTGAGCAGGTTGTTCAGGGCCTGCTCGAACTGCGCCACCACCCCCCCGGCCACGATCGTGCCGGAGGCGTCCGTGCCGGTCTGCCCGGCCAGATGGATCGACGTACCCCGGGCGAGCACGGCGTGCGAGAAGCCCGACGGCTTCGGGAGCTCGGGCGGGTTGATGCGTTCGAGGTCTGCCATCAGGACTGGACGCTTCCTCCATCGACATTGAGACCCTGGCCATTGATCGCGGCGTTGTCCACGCACAGCATCACGGCCGAGGCGACCTCCTCGACCGTGACCAGGCGCGCGATCGGCTGCATGTTCTCCAGGATCTGCCGGGCCTCGGCCTCCGAGCGGCCGGTGCCGGCAGCGATGTCGGCGACGGACTCGTCGGTCATCGGGGTGTCGACATAGCCGGGACACACGGCGTTCACGGTCACTCCGGTGCGCGCGACCTCCATCGCCGCCGTACGCACCAGGCCGAGGACGCCGTGCTTGCTCGCGGTGTACGCCGCGATCCGCGGTGAGCCCACCTTGCCGGCGACCGAGGCGACCACCACGACGCGACCGAACCCGGCGGCGGTCATCGCCGGCAATGCGCGGCGCAGGCAGCGGAACGGTGCGGTGAGGTTGAGGTCGAGCATGCGGTGCCAGTCCTCGTCCGTGGTCCGGACCAGCGGAGCAGACATCGACGCCCCGGCGTTCACGACCAGGATCTCGACCGGACCCCACTCCTCCTCCACGCCGGCGAACGCCGCGTCGATCGCGTCCGGGTCGAGCATGTCGGCCGGTACGACGAGCGACTCGCCCGGCAGCGAATCGGCCACCTTCCGTAGTGCCGACTCGTCACGCGACACCAGGGCGACCCGGTGCCCGGCCTTCGAGAGGGCGAGCGCGCACTCCGCACCGATCCCCTTCGACGCCCCCGTGACGAGGGCGATCAACGGAAGGCCCGGATGCCGGTGAGCTCGGAGGCGACGGAGAGCAGGTGCATCTCCTCGGTGCCCTCGTAGGTCACCACCGTCTCGAGGTTGTTCATGTGCCGCATCACGGAGTGGTCTAGGGTGATGCCGGCACCCCCGAGCGTCGTCCGTGCCTCGCGGGCCACGTCCAGCGCGGCCCGGGCGTTGGCGTACTTGGCGTAGGACACGTGTGCGGGGGTCAGAGTCCCCGCGTCCTTGAGCGCCCCGAGCCGCCAGGCCACGAGCGAGGCGTTGCTCACCGCGACCGTCATCATCGCGAGCTTGCGCTGCGTGAGCTGGAACGACGCGAGCGGCTTGCCGAACTGCTCGCGCGCCATCGTGTAGACCAGCGACTCCTCGAGGCAGGTCCGGGCCGCACCGACCACGCCCCACGCGATGCCGTAGCGCGCCTCGTTCAGGCACGACAGCGGGCCCTTCAGCCCGCGCACCTCCGGGAACACCGCGTCGGCCGGCAGTCGCAGGTCGTCGAAGGCGAGCTCGGCCGTGACCGAGGCGCGGAGCGAGAGCTTGCGCTGGATCTTCTGGGCGGTGAAGCCCGGCGTATCGGTCGGTACGACGAACCCGCGGATCCCCTCGTCGGCCCCGCGTCCTTCGACTCGGGCCCACACGATGGCGACGTCGGCGAAGGTGCCGTTGGTGATCCACATCTTGGAGCCGTTCAAGACCCAGTCGCTGCCATCCTGGCGAGCGCGGGTCTTCATCGACCCGGGGTCGCTGCCGGCGTCGGGCTCGGTCAGCCCGAAGCATCCGATCGCGTCGCCGGTCGCCATCCGGGGCAGCCACTCGGCCTTCTGCTCCTCGCTGCCCCACCGATGGATCGCGAACATCGCCAACGACCCCTGCACGCTGACGAACGAGCGCAGACCGGAGTCGATCGCCTCCAGCTCGCGGCACGCCACGCCGTACGCCGTCGCGCTCGTGCCGGCGCAGCCGTGGCCCTCGAGGTGCATGCCGAGCAGACCGAGCTTGCCGAAAAGCTTCCCGAGGTCCTCGGGCAGCGTCCCCTCGTCGTACCACTCGGCGACGTGGGGTGCGAGCTCGCTCTGCGCGAAGTCGCGGACGGTGTCGCGGATGGCGCGGTCCTCGTCGGTGAGGAGGTCGTCGACCTCCAGGAAGTCGTGACTCATCTCAGCGACCTTTCCATTCGGGCTTGCGCTTCTCGTTGAACGCGGCGTGGAACTCCGCATGGTCGTGGCTGGTCATGAGCAGGGCCTGGGTCATCGCATCGAGCTCCATGGCCGGGCCGATCGGCATGTCGAGCTCGCGCGTGATCAGCGACTTCGTCTGCTGCAGGCCGAGCGTCGGCCCGTCAGCCAGGCGGCGCGCGAGCGCGGTACAGGCGGCGTCGAGGTCGCCCGAGTCGTCCAGGAGCTGGGTGACCAGGCCGTACCGGTCGGCGGTCCCGGCGTCGATGGTGTCGCCGAGCATCAGGAGCTCGGTGGCGCGGCCGTAGCCGACGAGCCGGGGAAGGAGGTACGCCGCCCCCATGTCGCCGCCGGACAGCCCGACCTTGGTGAACAGGAACGCGAACCTCGCCTGTGGCGTGCAGATCCGGAAGTCGGCCGCGATCGCGACCACGCTGCCGGCGCCGGCGGCGATGCCCTGGATGCCGGCGATGATCGGGATCGGGCACTCGCGCATCGCCCGGATCACGTCGCCGGTCATCTTGGTGAAGCCCATCAGGTCCTTGGCGTCCATCTTGATGAGCTCGCCGATGATCTCGTTGACGTCTCCCCCGCCGCAGAAGCCCTCGCCCTGGCCGCGGATCACCAGCACCCTGACGTCGTCGCGGTGCGGCAGCTCGGCGAGCAGGTCGCGCAGGTCGGCGTAGCTGTCGAAGGTGAGCGGGTTGAGCTTCTCCGGGCGGTTCAGGGTCACCGTGGCGACGCCGTCGGAGACGGCGAAGTCGAAGTGCTGCCAGTCGTCGGTGAAGCCCGCGCTGGCGCGGTAACGGGTCACTCCATCCCCTTGATCAGTCCGCGGGCGATGATCGTCCGCTGCACCTCGGAGGCGCCCTCGTAGATCCGCGGCGCCCGGACCTCACGATAGAGCCGCTCCAGCAGGTGACCCTTCTGCAGCCCCCTCGCACCATGCAGCTGGACGGCCTGGTCGACGACCCACTGTGCGGACTCGGTCGCGAACAGCTTCGCCTGAGCCGCGCTGGTGGTGACCTCGGTGCTACCCGACGGTCGAGCGTGTCGAGACCACGCGTCGTACGCCGCGGCGGCACGGCGTACCAGAAGTCGGCTCGCCTCGATCCGGGTCGCCATCTCGGCCAGCGTGTGCTGGGTGGCCTGCTGGTCGATCAGCCGGCCCCCGAACAGCTCGCGCTCGCAGGCCCAGGCCAGGCTGGCGTCCAGCGCCGCCTGCCCCATCCCGACGGCGAACGCGCCGACGCTCGGCCGGAACAGGTCGAGCGTCCGCATCGCCACCGCAAAGCCCTGGTCGACCTCGCCGAGAAGGTCGTCCCGCGAGACCTGGACGCCGTCGAAGTGCAGGGTGCCGAGCGCATGCGGGGCGACCATGTCGAGCCGCTCGCCGGTGAGCCCGGGCGCGTCGCCGGCGATCGCGAACGCCGTGACCCCGCGCGCCCTGGCGCCCGGCGTGGTGCGGGCGAAGACGGTGTAGACGTCGGCGTCGGGTGCGTTGGAGATCCAAGTCTTCGTGCCGTGCAGTGTCCAGCCGTCGCCCGCGGGGCGCGCCTCGAGCGTGAGGGCTCCGGCGTCCGAGCCGGCGTCCGGCTCCGAAAGCGCGAAGGCCGGTACGACGTCCCCGCTCGCGACGCCGGGGATCCAACGGTCGCGGGTGACGTCGTTCCCCGACTGGAGGATCGGGTACGAGCCCAGCCCCTGCAGCGCCAACGCCGTCTCGGCCTCGGTGTTGACGGTCGCGAGCATCTCGCGGAGCAGGCACAGCTGCATGGCGGCCGCGTCCCGCGGAGCGGTTCCTGAGGAGGCGAGGGACGAGCCGTCTCGAAGGGCGTCGTCGTTCCCGCCGTACAGCTTGCGGAGCAGCTTCTGCTCCCCCATCCGCTTGATCAGCGGCCGGTTCACCCCCCCGTGCACGGGTAGGACATCCTCGAGCGTCGCGGCCGCCTCGCGCACGAACGACAGGAACTCCTGCTGGCCCGGCGTCAGCCCGAAGTCGACCCGCGGTGTCTCGCCCGGCTGATGGTCCCGGAGAACACGTTCCTCCACGCCGCCGACCATACCCGCAACCGTATTGCGTCTTGACAACGCCCGTCAAGAACACGCTATGGTCGATAGTCCCCGACGTTTCGGCTGCCCGATCCCCCAGAAGACAACCAAAACGTCGGGGACTATCCCGGCAAGGCGGAGGACGGATGCGGATCGCGGTGATCGGCGGTGGCCCGGGTGGGCTGTACTTCAGCGCGCTCGCCCAGCAGCTGGCGGCGACCACCGGACGCCATCACGAGATCACGGTGTGGGAGCGCAACGCGGCCGACGACACGTTCGGGTTCGGGGTCGTGTTCAGCGACGAGACCCTGGGCGGGATCGAGCACGCCGATCCAGCCGTCTTCGCCCAGATGAGGGCCGAGTTCGCGATCTGGGACGACATCGACGTCCACTTCAAGGACACCGTGACCACCAGCGGCGGGCACGCGTTCGCCGCGATGAGCCGCCGGCGCCTGCTGGAGATCCTGCAGGCCCGCTGCCGCGAGCTCGGAGTGACCATCCACGTCAGCACCGAGGCGCCCGACGTCG
>JAFMQY010000118.1 GCA_017354415.1 Nocardioides sp. | reverse complement strand
TCCCGGCCACACCTGGGCCGCGGCCGAGGTCTCGGGTTCGGCCTGCGCCACCCGCGGACCGGCGACGAAGCCGGCGGAAGTGGCGCTCAGCGGACGCGAGGTGCGGGCCAGCCACGACGTCGCCGACTGCGCGACAACGACAGGGCGGCCGACGTCGGTCGGCAGGATCGTCCACGGCACCCCGGCCAGCACTCCCGACGGCGTCAGCACCAGCTCCCGGTCGCCGATCAGGTCGGCGAGCGGTGCGAGCAGGACGTCGTCGAGACGTTGGAGCCGCCCGCCCAGCTCGGACCGGATCGCCTGCGCGAACATCCCCGGTAGCTCGGCCGCCGCCATGTCCAGGTCGGGCAGCAGGCCGCCGAGCAGGGCTTGGACGTCGGCTGTGGACCCGAGGTCCACGACCTTCGCGACGTCCCGGGTCACCACCAGCGCAGCGACCTCCCGAGCCGTGAGCACGTGGGCGACCAGGGCCTGGTCCGGCCGGAGCCGGGCCCGCAGCTCCGCTAGCGACGCCGGGTCGTCGTACTCCCCGGACCCTCGGTGCTGCCACGCCCGCTCGCGCACCCGCTGCCGTAGTTCTGCCTGTCGAGCGGCGACCTCGCGCGTCGGGTCCTCGACCGCCGCGAGCGACCGGAGCTCCTGGAGGTCGTCGAGCACCTCGTCCGCGTGCGGTACCCGCACCGGCTGCACCCGGCTGGCCAGCATCCGCGCCCGCTCCGACCATTCGAACAGCACCTCCGGAGACCCGGACGCCACCGCCACCCGCAGCCCACGGATGGCGAGCCTGCGGCCGTGCCCCGTCACCATCGTCTGCAGGTCGAGGCTTCCGAACGAGCTCTGCCACTCGTGCAGATCTGCCAGTCCGCGACGTAGGTGGGCGAGCGCATCCGCCCGACGCCCCAGACGCTCCGCCAGCGCAGCGCGAACGTCCCGATCCCTCAGCCGTACGCCGAGCGGGGCGCGAGCCGGCACCCGGATCGTCGCCAGGCGTCTTCGTGCCTCTTTGACCTCTCCCCGGCGGACGGCCACCAGCGCGGCGTCGAGCCGCGCGTCGATCGCCCACCACGGCATCTCCAAACGGGTCAGCTCCTCGGCCAGGTGGTCCGCCCGCGTGATCAGCGACGGACCCGACCGCCGAAGACGGACCTCCGCCCCTAGCACCAGCGCCTCGGCTCGCACGCGGAGCGCCGGAGACTTCGTCCGCGTGAAGCGAGAGCGAGCGGCCCGGGCAGCGGCGAGAGACCGTTCGGGATCCGAAGCGAGGCTGACCTGGGCGATGGTCAGCTCCGCCTGACCACGGCGCTGCTGGAGATGGTGCTGACCAAAGGTGCGGGCCGCCTCAGCCAGGTCGGCCAGTGCCCGCCGGTTCATCCCCGCTGCCATCAGGACCTCTGCGCGATCGGAGTTGCTGATCGCCACGCCCACCGGGCTGAGTGGGAGCAGCGTGGGACGAGCCGCGTTCAGGTGGGTCAGCGCCGAGACGACATCGCCCACGAGCAGATCCGCGAGTCCGAGGTTGTGCTCGGCCATGGCGGCCTCCACCGGGTGACCCGACTCGGTGAGCAGCTCCACCGCTCGGACGAAGTCTGCGGCGGCCTCGAGCCCGGCACCCCTCACCAGGTGGACACCACCACGGTTGCTCAGTGCCTTGCCCAGCTCAAGCGGGTCAACCAGCATGGAGATCCCCACGTCGAAGGCCTCGAGCGCAGCGGGCGAGTCGCCCATGCGGAGCAGGATCAACGCTCGCTGGCTGTGCAAGACCGCGGTCGTCTCGTAAGACACGCCCTCCTGGGATAGCGCCTCGGTGCAGAGAGCAAGCCCGCCGTTGAGGTCACCCAGCTCCGCCGTGATGAACGATCGGCTGGCGTCGATCCGAGCGATCAGGTCCGGATCGTCCGTGAGCACTCGCGCACGCTCGAATAACCGCCGGGCTGCGGGCAGCTTCCGTCCGACGAGGGCTTCGAGACCCGCTTGGTGGAGATCGTGGGCGCTCCGCACCCACCTATTCTCACCCGGCGGGTGCCGGGGGCCTTCGGAGCTCGGTGACCGCCTGGACCGCGTTCCAGGCCCGAGTCACGGCCTCTCCCACGTGGTTGTCGCCCGAACCAGCGGACGTCATGACGTCCTGGCCCATCGCTGCGGCGATACGGCCGGCGATCACGGGGGCGGCGAACGACGTCCCGCTCCACAATCCGAAGCCGCCCTCGGCGCGCCGGCCGCGCATCCCTGCGTGGTAATCGTCAGGGTCGATGGACTCGCGGAGGCGACCACCGATGGTGAGACGACCGATGGGCTGGAGTCCCCCGTCGAAGGGAGGCATCGTGCTCATCACTGCAGCACCTGGGGCGTAGGCACGAACCCATGGCCCACCGTTGGTGAACATGGCGTCCGTGCCGTTGGGGTTCGAGGCCCCGACGGAGACCACCGGGGCGTAGCTGTGCCGTGCGGGGTACGGACCCTTGTCGTCCGCCCACGGACCGAACGCCGCGGGGTAGCAGGGCTGGGCAGTGGCGTCGTTGCCGGCGGAGCAGACCACGACGACCCCTAGGCGGCCCAGCTCGTCGAGGATGTCCCAGAGGATCGGGTCGAGCAGGTCGTCCGACTCGTTCTCGTGGTAGTAGCCCAACGAGAGGCTCAGGACGTCGATCGCCTGGCCGCGGTCCTTCTCCTCTTGGTCGACCCCCTCTCGGTCGAGCCGAACCAGCTCAGTGATCTGCGCCAGGGTGATGAGCCACTCCGACTCCACCAGCGGGCGAACCGTCTCGATACCGCGCCAGGACAGGATCGTCGCGTCCGGACAGGCCTGGTGCACCAGGCCGGCAATGAACGTGCCGTGTCCCGCGATGCGGTCGATCTCGCCGTCGAAGGGGCCGATCAGATCGCCATACAGCTCGGGGTCACTGGCTGCGCCTTGGTATCCAATGGCCTGTCGGCCCAACCGCACCCTGGTCCGGACGACGGGGTCCTTGTCCGCATTGGCAACGTTGCGATCGTCGCGGAACCACGGGTGCTCGGCGTAGCAACCCGTGTCGAGGATGGCCACTACGGGTCGACGTCCGCCTTGCGTCGGTACGTCGCGACGAGGACGCTCGCCGGCGTAGGCGATCGGCTGTCGGCCCCCGCTGCCCGGCAGGCCGTAACTCACGAGTGCCGGTGAGACCGACGAAGCGTCGTCGGGGTGCGGGATCTCCCAGTGCGTGGGGTGAGGGATCTCCCAGTGCGCCGGCTGGAAGGCGCCGGTCTGGACGATGTGATCGAGATCAATGCCGCGCAGAGCGTCCTCACCCTTCTCCTTTCGGAGGTACTGGAGCAGCTGCCACGCGTCGGGTTGCCGACGGTGCCGCGGTGCGCTCAACGTGATCGTGCGGACGCCGAAGGGGAGGTTCCGAGTCTTGGCGGACTCGCGGTTAGGTGTGAGGGTCCACCCGTGCTCCGTGGCGACCTCCGCGAGATCCGGGAACAGGTCGTCGAACCTGCGCTTGTCGATCATCAAACGATCCCGGACGTACGCCGTGGGATGCGCCGGAGGCAGGCCCGTGACCGGGGTGCGCGTGGGGTCGAGAACCCTCCCCTTCACCGTGTCGAGTCGCCTGGGGTGGGGCTGTCGTCCTCGTGCTGCCAGCTCGGGGTCACTGCTTGGCGTCATGCGTCTCTCCTCGTGACGGATAGAGCGGATCAAATCTCGAACGCAGGCGTGGCGATGCTACGGGCGTCGTCGAGATCCAGGGACATTCGATAGAGCCCCGACACCAGGTCGGGGAACTCGAAACGGCCCGACGCATCGGCCCGCCCGTCGAAGGAGCGGCCCCCTCCGCCCACCTCACGGACTTCGATAGGTGCGGCCACAGGCGGGACCAGCCACCCGTCGAGACGGGCTCTGCCTTCCTCGTCGGCGACCGACACCCGAACGAGCATGTCCACCCCTTCGCCGCCGAAACGCAGCGTGTAGGAGCGGGCGCCGCCGCGGGTGCCGACGAGCTCGGCGAACCGGTCCATCACCAGCATCAGCTCGAGCTCGAGGTCCGGGTCCTCGTGGGCGATGTCGCGGGTCACCGTGACCATGCGTTCGACGAGCCCGGGCGGCACCGGGTCGTGGAGCTCGCACGCGCGTCGTACGGCGTCGAGGAGCTGATCGTCCTTCAGGAGGGGGTAGTCGTTCATCGGATACCTCCTCGGAGCTGCACCGGTCGGCCGGTCAGCGCGACCGGGTCCTCGCAGGAGCATGGCGGAGCAGGCCGCTCGGGACAACGGTCCTCGAGGGCGTGCTGTGTCGTCGGTGCGGGGATCACCGTGGTGTTGTCCTTCTGTTCGCGCGGCCGTACACCTCCCAGGAGCCCCCGTTCCGCAGCCTGATACACCTCACACCCACGGATCCGGCCGTCCCGATCACTCCCGGTAGCCTCATCGCCGTGGCTCTCACCGTCCGACCGATCTCCGCCGACGAGCACCGCGCGTTCGTCCGCGACCAGCCGTGGATGAGCTTCCTGCAGACGCCCGCGTGGGCGGCCGTGAAGTCGGAATGGCGGGGCGAGTCGCTGGGCTGGTACGACGGCGGCCACCTGGTCGGCGCGGGGCTGGTGCTCTACCGCAAGCTGCCCAGGCTCGCCCGCTACCTCGCCTACCTGCCCGAGGGTCCGGTGATTGACTGGGCCGCTGACGACCTCGAAGCGTGGCTTGCCCCGATGACCGGGCACCTTCGCAGCCAGGGTGTCTTCGGCATCCGGATGGGTCCGCCGGTCGTCACCCGCCGCTGGACCGCCGAGCAGGTGAAGGGGGGCATCGCCGACCACGCCGTACGCCGGCTCGGTGAGCTCGCGCCGAGCGAGCGGTCCGTGGCCGGGGCGCGGGTCGTCCAGCACCTGCAGGCCGGTGGCTGGCGGCCGCTGGTCGCCGAAACCGGGTTCGCCGCCGGGCAGCCGCAGTACACGTTCGTGATCCCGTTGGTCGACGGCGAAGGACATCCGCGCACCGAGGGCGACGTGCTCGCGGGCATGAACCAGCTCTGGCGCCGCAACATCCGCAAGGCGGAGAAGGCCGGCGTCGTGGTGTCCACCGGCGATGCCACCGACCTCAAGGCGTTCCACGACCTCTACGCCCACACCGCCGAGCGCGACCACTTCACCCCTCGGCCGCTCTCCTACTTCGCGACGATGTACGACGCGCTGGGCGCGGACGACCCGCGCCGGATCAGCCTGTGGCTGGCCCACCACGAGGGCGACCTGGTCGCGGCGACCATCGGCGTCCGGGTCGGCACGCACGCGTGGTACTCCTACGGCGCCTCGTCGACCGACAAGCGCGAGGTGCGCGGCTCGAACGCCGTGCAGTGGGCGATGATCCGGGACGCGATCGCGAGCGGCGCCGACTCCTACGACCTGCGCGGCATCACCGACACCCTCGACCCGGACGACCCGCACGTCGGGCTGATCCAGTTCAAGGCCGGCACCGGCGGCGAGGCCGTCGAGACCGTCGGCGAGTGGGATCTACCGCTCAACCGCGCGCTCTACAAGGGATTCGACCTCTACCTCAACCGCCGCACCCTTCTCCCACGGAGGGCCGGGAGATGAGCCTGACCCTCACCGTCGACGGGGAGCGCTGGCGACGACACCTCCGCACGTTCGCCGACGCGACGCCCGGTCTGGTCCCGGTCGCGAAGGGCAACGGGTACGGCTTCCGGGTCGGCCGGCTCGCCCGCAGGGCCGCCTGGCTCGGCGTCGACACCCTCGCAGTCGGCACCTACGACGAGCTGGCCGAGGTGTACCAGAGGTTCGACGGCGACCTGCTGGTGCTCACGCCCTGGCGGCCCACCTGCCACGAGGTGCCAGACGGCGTTCCGGCGCGCCGCGTGATCCACACCGTGAGCCGGCTCTCCGACCTGCTCGCCCTGATCGACCGCGACCCTGGAGCGCGCATCGTCCTCGAGCGGATGACCAGCATGCGCCGGCACGGGATGTCCGCCGATGAGCTGCGGACGGCCGCCCGACTGCTCGACCGCCGGCCGGCCCGGGTCGAGGGCGTCGCGCTCCACCTCCCACTCGCAGGCGGCACCCACCTCACCGAGGTGATGCGTCTGGTCAACGACGTGGTCGCTGCCGAGCTCCCGACCCGCACGCTGTGGGTCAGCCACCTCACGCCGCGCGAGCTCGCCTCGCTGCGCACGTCGTACGCCGACTTCGAGGTCCGGCCGCGGATCGGTACCGACCTCTGGCTGGGCGACCGCGAGGCGCTCCGTGTGACGGCGACGGTGCTCGACGTGCACGAGGTGGAGCGGGGCGACGTGTTCGGCTACCGGGGTCGCACGGCTCCCAAGGCCGGTCACATCCTGGTGGTCTCCGGCGGCACCGCCCAGGGCATCGGCCTCGAGGCGCCGATCGGCGACCACTCGCTCCGCGCGCGTGCCGCGACGCTCGCCCGCGGCGGGATGGACGCCGTCGGGTTCGTCCGCTCGCCGTTCACCGTGGACGGCAAGGCCCGGCTGTTCGCCGAGCCACCGCACATGCAGGCCTCGATGCTGTTCCTCCCGCACGGCCCCCGGGTCCCGCAGGTCGGCGACGAGATCGCCGTACGTGTGCGCCACACGGCCACCGACTTCGACCGCATCGTCGTCACCTGACGGGTCGCCGCGCCCGCCACGGCCAGCCTGCCCACGGCACCGTCATCAGCGCCCAGCCGATGATGGTCAGGAACGCCTCGACCACGACGTACCACGGCCACGGCCCGAACAGGTCGAGCACGGTGTGCTGCGACGGTTTCCGCGAGACGTAGCCGTAGTTGGCGCCCAGCAGCGCATTCAGGAACAGCACCGCGATCAACCACCCGAGTGTCCAGGCGACGGCGCGACGGTAGCCACGCCAGTCGGGCCCGTTCCGGAGCGCGATCGTGAGGAAGACCGCACCCAATGCCATGCTCATGTGCTTGCCGAAGAACCAGAAGAACTCCGGCTCCGGGAAGGGCTGGGTGAGCGTCGGTTCGAACATCGCCTGTATCCCGAACGTCAGGCCCCAGAAGTAGGTCAGCGCGGTGACGGTCGGACCGCGGCCGAGCAACGCCCACGCCACGACGATCCACGCGAATCCGCAGATCTGCAGCGGCAGCGAGGTCTTCACGTCGAAGGGCACCATGCCGGTGACCGTCGAGAGCGTCCCGAAGACCAGGTTCGACACCGCAAGGGCCACGCACAGCCGGCGCTCGGCCGGCGTGCCGCGCACCCGTGGCCCGAGGACCAGCAGCACGAGGATCCCGACGACGAGCAGCGCGAGGACGACCAGGTGCGACGGCGAGTACGGCGTGAACGTGGCCGCCTCCTAGCCACTCCCCGAGAACCCGGTCGAGCCGGCTGGCCCGGACAGGGTGAGCCGGCCGGGTTCGCTCGGTGGCCACCACGTCGGCCTCAGCCGAGGCGATGGAGCCCGCACCACGTCATGCTCGGGCATCAGGATGTCGCGCACGACGATCGCAGCCAGGTAGAGCTGGCAGGCGACCCGGATGCCGACCGCGATCCAGTAGAAGCCAGGCTGGCCACCACCACCGGGATTGAGGTAGTCGGCGAGGTACCACCACACCGCGGCGAAGTAGAGCAGCTCGCCCGACTGCCACACCAGCTGGTCGCGCCACCGCGGCCGGGCCATCACCGCGAGAGGCAGCAACCACAGCGCGTACTGCGGCGAGTAGACCTTGTTCACCAGCAGCAGTCCGAGCACGATCAGGAAGCCGAGCTGGGCGAGCCTGGGTGTCTTCGGGGCGTAGGCACCCAGGGCCGCGACCGCGACGCACCAGGCGCCGAAGAACACCCACGACACCGTGTTCACGGTGTGTGCGCTGGCGTAGTGGTCGGTCATCTGGCCGAGCACCAGCCACACCGAGCCCAGGTCGGGGCCGCGACGGCTGTTGGCGGTCCAGAACACCGTCCACTCGTGACGACCGGAGAGGTAGGCGGGGGCGTTGACCAGGAGCCAGGCCACGGCTCCGGCCGCGGTGGCCGACGCAAGGTCTCGCCAGCGCCGGTCGCGGAGATAGATCACCGCGAGGCCGCCCAGGAGGAAGAGCGGGTAGAGCTTCATCGCCGTACCCAGGCCTATCATCACCCCGGTGAGCGCCGGCCGGCCACGCGCGTGCGCCCACAGGGCTCCGGCAACGAAGACCACCGCCAGCAGGTCCCAGTTGATCAGTCCCTCGAAGAGCAGAACCGGCGACAGGGCGAACAGCGCGGCGTCCCAGGGTCTTCGCCGGTGCACTCCCGTCAGGAACCACGCCGCGATGAGCGCGCAGGCGGCGAAGCCGACCGCGTTCACGGCGGTGAAGCGGAGCGTCTCTCGGAGCACTGCGGGGTCGGCGTACAGGTCGCCCTGCGACATCGCGCCGCGCGGCGCCAGATCGGGCGACCCGGAGAGCCAGTGGGTGACGTATGCCGTGGCGAAGGCGTAGTAGGCGATCCCGACCGGGTACTCCATCACCGGGTAGCGGTCGCGGACGTCGATCGCGTCGGAGTACGGCCAGTCCAGCTCGGCGAAGCCGCGGCCGATGTAGAGGTACGGGAGGTCGGAGTAGCAGAGGTCGGGGTAGCGGCTGTCGCTGGTCCAGCTCGCGTGGTAGCAGGGGGCCTTCTGCACGAACCCGAGCGCGAAGACGACCGCGGTCATCGCCAGGATCACCCGGACCGGCGTCCACCACGGGTGCCGGCCGGCGTGCTCGCCGATCGGGCCTCCGACGCCGCGGCTCAGGGCCGCGGCGACCGGGTCGTCCGCGGTGGGGTGGACCACCGTCGTGTGGTCATCGTCCCCGTCGGTCACCACCACGGCTCTCGGCTCGACATCACCACGGGCCGCGCCGCGGCCGTGGGCGATGAGCTCGGGGGGGCGCTCGTCGTCGGCGGGCTCGTCGTCGGGGAGCTCGTCGGGGGGCTGGAGTTGCAGTGGCCCGGCGGGAAGCACGTGGGCAGCGACGGCCCTGTCGGCGACGTCGTGTCGGTCGGCTTCGGCGGGTGGGTCGGATGCGTCTTGGTCGGCAGGGTGGTGGGTGCGCTGGTCGTGGGGGCCGAGGACGGCGTCGTCCTGGTCTTGGTGGGCGACGGAGACGGCGGCGGGGTCGGAGCGTGCCCGGGCTCGGGCGGCGTACCGGTCACGTTGGCCGGCGGCGGGAACTGCTCGATGGGCTGGCCCTCGAGGTCCGCCTTCATCACCGCGGCCCACGTGGCTGTCGGGTAGCCGGCGCCGAAGTATCCCGCCGCGCCGTTGTACGGCGGGAGCCAGTCGTTGAGGGGGTCGTTGCCCTTTCCGCGCACGTACATCACCGCGGTGGACAGCTGCGGTGTGAAGCCGACGAACCACGACGACGAGACGTCGCCGTTGTCGTTGGTCGCCGTACCCGTCTTGCCGGCCGCCGGTCGTCCGAGCGCCTGGGCGTTCGTGCCGGTGCCGTGCTGGACCACCTGCTGCATCGCATAGCTCACGTCGCGGTCGATGTCCGGCCGCACGGCCTCGGTGGTGTGCGGCTTGTACTGGTAGAGCACCTTGCCCTTGCTGTCGGTGACCTTGTCGATCACGTGCACGTCGGCGCGCTGGCCGTCGTTGGCGATCGTCGCGTACGCGTTGGCCATGTTGATCGCGCTGACACGCGACTTGCCCAGCGTGATCAGGGCGTCCGCCTGAAGGTCCTGGGTGGTGTTGGGGATGCCGGGGTAGTGCGGGTCGGCCTCGGCCGGCGGGATCCCCATCTTGTTGGCCATGGTGTAGATCTTCTGCGGCCCGTTCTGCATGCTCGCGGTCATGTCGACGAACGCCGTGTTGACCGACTGCTCGAGGGCGAAGATCGAGTTCACCTTCGGACCGTAGTCGGTGCCTTCGCCCGCGCCCTCGTTGTGCACCTGGAGGCCGTCCGGGAACGTGTAGGGCGAGTCTCCCTCCCAGGTGCTCTTCAGGGAGTAGCCGTCGGTGATGGCGGCCGCCAGCGACACCGGCTTGAACGTCGACCCGACCATGCCGCCCGCCTCTGCCCAGTTGATCTGCGAGCGGAGGTAGTTCTGCCCGCCGTAGAAGCCGAGCAGCGCGCCGGTTCCCGGCTGGACGGTGGCGACGGCGACGTGGAGGTACTTGTCGCTGATGTCGGGCCGCACCTGGTCCACCCCGGACTTGGCGGCGGCCATCGCCTGTCGGGTCAGCGTGGTCGTCACCCGCAGCCCACCGCCATCGATCTGGTCATCGGTGAAGTGGAGCTGGTGGAGCTCCTGGCGCACCAGCTCCAGCATGTGGCCGCGCTGGCCGCCGTTCAGGCTTGCCTGTGAGAACACCGGCAGCTTCGGCAGGTGACGAGCGGCGCGGTGCGCTTTGGCGTCGGAGATGTTGCCCATCGAGGCCATGCCGTCGAGCACGTAGCGGTACCGCGTCTCCAGCGCCTGCTTGTTGCTCTTGCCGTTGGCCGGGTCGAACTGAGACGGGTTGTTCAGGACGCTGGCGAGCACCGCGCTCTGCTGCAGGGTCAGGTCCTTGGCGTCCACGCCGAAGTAGGCCTGGGCGGCGGCCTGCACGCCGTACGCCCCGCGGCCGAAGTAGATCGTGTTGAGGTATCCCTGGAGGATCTGGTCCTTGCTCAACTGCTTCTGCAGCTTCAGGCTCAGGATCGCCTCGTGCACCTTGCGGCTCAGAGACCGCTCCTGGGTCAGGTAGAGGATCTTGACGTACTGCTGGGTGATCGTCGACGCACCCTGCGTGGCGCCCCCGCTGGCGTCGTTGAAGGCGGCCCGGATGATCCCCTTGGGGTCGATTCCGCTGTTGGTCCAGAACGTGCGGTCCTCCGCCGCCACGACCGCGTCCTGGAGGTTCTGCGGCATCTCCGACAGCGGGATGATCTGCCGGTTCTGGGTGGCGTACTGCCCGAGCTCCGTCTTCCCGTCGCTGTAGTAGACGAAGGAGGTCTGGGTCTCGAAGTCCTTGTTCGGGTTGGGGATCGACGTCGTCTTGTACAGGTAGACGAAGACGCCGACCAGACACAGCGAGCCGACCAGGGCGGCGATCAGGAACCACTTGAGGATGCGCAGGACACGTCGCTTGGTGGTGCCGGGCCGCTTCGGCTTGCGCATGACGGCGGGGCCTTCGGCCCGTCGCTTGGCAGTCAACGAGGGTCACTCCAGGTGTGCGTCGGGGGTCGGTGCACAGGCGACGGCAGCCCCCGTATGCCCGAAACGTCGACGACCGGGCTCCACACCGTCGGGGACGAGGGTACGGGGCGAACCTGAGGGGGACGAAAATGCATCAGCCGTGTCTCCGCTCACCCGGGAGCAGCGAGCGCCGGCCGCCGGCTGTGCGCATGGCCTGACCGGATGGGCGAGGAGCCGGTCGAAAGGCACCCGGTGTCCTGCCCTTGTTCGCGATATATCGAAATGATACGTTGAATCGATAGAACGCCGTGACACATCGTGCCGCACCTGGCCGGGTGTGGCACCGGCGGCCCCGGCCGCGAGATCGGGGCACCCGGCACCGGACAGGGAGGAGGGCACGAGATGGCACGCAAGGCTGCGTCGTTGGAGCTGGCCGTGCTCGGCCTCCTCCACGAGTCGCCCCTGCACGGCTACGAGTTGCGCAAGCGGCTCAATCTGCTGCTCGGGTGGGGCCGGCTGCTCTCCTACGGCTCGCTCTACCCGGCGCTGAAGCGGCTGCTGCGTGCCGGGTGGATCACCGAGGTCACCGCGACCGAGCCCGGAGTCTCCCGCCGCCAGCGGATCGTCTACCAGATCACGCCGGCGGGACGGCAGTACTTCGGCGAGCAGATCACCGACACCGGCCCGGCCGCGTGGGAGGACGACACCTTCAACACGAGGTTCGCGTTCTTCTCCCGCACCGACGCCGACGTCCGGCTGCGCATCCTCGAGGGACGCCTGTCCCGTCTCCAGGAGCGTCTCGACCGTGCCCGGCACTCCAGCCGCGGCGGCGACGACCGCTACCTGTCCGAGCTGCGCCGCCACTCCATCGAGTCCGTCGAGCGCGAGGTCAAGTGGTTGACCGACCTCATCAACGCCGAGCGCCTGCCGGACCAGTCGCGGCGCGCGGAAGCGACGCGCGACACCGACCCCG
>JAFMQY010000030.1 GCA_017354415.1 Nocardioides sp. | reverse complement strand
CAGCCGGGTTCACCGTCACCGACTGCCGCGCCGTGCTGGACAGACCCGAGGAGTCGGTCACGGTCACCGTCACCGTGTAGGTCCCCGCCGCCGCATACGTGTGAGTCGCCGTCGCCGCCGACTGAGTGCCCGTCATCGACCCGTCCCCGAAGTCGAACGCATAGGTCAGGCTCTGCCCCTGCGGATCCGACGAGCCACTCGCATCAGCGGTCACCGGCAACGGCACCGTCCCACTCGACGGTGAGACCGCCAACCGCGCCGTCGGCGCACTCGGCGCAGACTGACCCTGGTACTCGAACGCTCCGAGGTCGTCGTACAGCCGAGGGCCCTCCGCCTGGGTGTTCGGCGTCCCCGCGTCATCGACCCGGGGGTTGACGACCGCGTCGACCGACTGCTCGCCCGATATCCCGGAGTTCGCACGGTCGATCGCCGGCGACCCGGCCTGAAGCGTGAAGTCGCCACCCGATGCGTTCGTGAACTTCGGGTCGCCCTGGACCCCGTGCTTCTCCTGTCCCGTGGCCGCCTGCATCGCCGCGAGGGAGCTGTACGACGACTTGAACACATACATCGTGCCCGACTTGGACAGGTAGACGAGGTTGTGGTCGACGGTGGTCGTGGCCGGGGCGGAGTCCCAGATGCCGATGTTGCCCGCGCGGCGGCTGCATGAGATGCCGTGGTACGCCGGGTACACCGCGTTGTCGACGGCGATGTTGTTCACGACCTTGTAGTTGCCCGACGTGCCCTCGACGTTGATGCCGGACGTGCAGTTGTGGTACACGGTGTTGCCGATCAGCCGGCCGCCGGTGACGTTGTAGTCGTCGATCCCGTGGTCGCCGTTGTTGTAGGTCAGGTTGTCCGCGGCAAGGTTGTTGTCGCCACCCGGGTAGAAGTTGATCCCGGAGTCCTCGTTGTCGTGCGTGACGTTCCCGATCAGGGTGTTCCCGGGAGCGATGACGTCGATCCCGTTGGCGTTGCGCTGGTAGCCCTCCGCGTTGAAGCTCGAGACGTTGTAGGAGATCGTCATGCCGGTGGTGCTGCCGGTCAGCAGGATGCCGTGGTCGCTGTTGTCGTGCGTGTAGTTCCCGCTGACCAGTCCGTTCGACGTGCTGGACAGGTAGATGCCCCGGGCCGTCTTTCCCGAGACGGGCTGACCGGCCCCGGTCACCTCGTTGCCGATGATGGAGATGTTGCTACCGCCCGAGACCGAGATCCCTGCCGAGGTGGTGCCGGACACCATGAGGTTCGAGATCGTCACGTAGCTCCGCGACGAGAGCACGACGCCGTTGGCCAGCCCGGTGCCCAGGGTCGGCTGTCGCCCTGGCCACGCCGTGATGGTGACCGGCGCCGCCGCAGTACCCGAGACTGTGGGCTTGATGGTCTCGCGGTAGGTCCCGGCCCCGATGTAGACCGTTCCTCCTGGCTGGAGCTTCGATACCGCGGCGGCGATGGTGCAGTACGGCGCCGTGGAGGTCCCGGTCCCGGTGTCGGAGCACGTGGTCATGGTCTTGTCGACGTACAGGCCGGGAACCGCCGCTGCGGCGCTGCCGATCCCCACGAGCTGGACCGTGGCGATCCCGGCCGCCAGGCACGCCGCGGCCGACAGCGCCCGCCGCGCGGGCACACTTCCCCCCACGATCCCAGGATGCGTGCCAGAGGCTTCCTCCACATCCCCAGAAATGCGTAGGCGGGCATGGTCCGAACGGGCCAGGTGGTCGCCACCGTGTCGAGGGTCACCGGCGACGAGGGTTTTGATACTCGAACGCCCCCAGGTCGTCGTACGTGCGAGGGCCCTCCGCCCGGGTGTTCGGCACCTGCGGGTCGTCGACCCTGGGGTTCCCGGCCGCGTCGACCGACTGCTCGCCCGTTATCCCGGAGTTCGCACGGTCGATGGCCGGCGACCCGGCCCGCAGGGTGAAGTCGCCACCCGCCTTGTGGGTGAACCTCGGGTGTCCTTGGACGCCGTGCTTCTCCTGTCCCGTGGCCCCCTTCATCGTCGCGAGCGAGTCGTACGACGACTTGAACACGTACATGGTGCCGGGTGTGGACAGGTAGACGAGGTTGTGGTCGACGGTGGTCGTCGCCGGGGCCGAGTCCCAGATGCCGATGTTGCCCGCACGGCGACTGCACGCGATGCCGTGGTACGCCGGGTACACAGCGTTGTCGACGGCGATGTTGTTCTCGACCGTGTAGTTGCCCGACGTGCCCTCGACGTTGATGCCGGACGTGCAGTTGTGGTACACGGTGTTGCCGATCAGCCGGCCACCCGAGACATTCAAGTCGTCGATGCCGTGGTCGCCGTTGTTGTAGGTCACGTTGTTGGCCGCGAGGTTGTTGTTCCCACCCGGGTAGAAGTTGATCCCGGAGTCCTCGTTGTCGTGCGTGACGTTTCCGATCAGCATGTTCCCGGGAGCGACGACATCGATCCCGGCCGCGTTGCGCTGGTAGCCCTCCGCGTTGAAGCTCGAGACGTTGTCGGAGATCGTCATGCCGGTGGTGCCGCCGGTCAACAGGATGCCGTGGTCGCTGTTGTGGTGCGTGTCGTTCTTCTTGACCACCCCGTTCGAGGTGCCGGAGAGCCGGATGCCTGGGGCGGTCTTTCCCGAGACGGGCTGACCGGCCCCGGTCACCTCGTTGCCGATGATGGAGATGTTGCTACCGCCCGAGACCGAGATGCCGGCCGAGGTGGTGCCGGACACGATGAGGTGCGAGACCGTGACGTAGCTTCGCGAGGAGAGCAGGACGCCGTTGGCCATCCCGGTGCCCACGGTCGGCTGTCGCCCGGGCCATGCGGTGATCTTGACCCGCGCTGAGGCAGTGCCGGAAACAGGGGTCCCGACGGTCTCCCGGTAGGTGCCGGCCCCGATGTAGACCGTGCCACCTGGTTCGAGCTCCGAGACCGCGGCAGCGATGGTGCAGAACGGCGCCCTGGCGGTCCCGTCCCCCGAGTCGGAGCACGTGGACATGGTCTCGTCCACGTACAGGCGGGGGGCTGCCGCCGAGGCGCGGCCGATCCCCACGAGCTGGACCGTGGCGACACCGGCGGCCAGGCAGGCCGTGGCCGACATCGCCCGCATCGCGGATACGCCTCCCCCCATCCCTCCGGATTGCGGGCGGCCACCCCCCACCGGCCCAGGACGTCGTAGCCGGCATGAC
The DNA here is from genome assembly GCA_017354415.1 of Nocardioides sp. Lineage (GTDB taxonomy): Bacteria > Actinomycetota > Actinomycetes > Propionibacteriales > Nocardioidaceae > Nocardioides. The sequence goes on along the minus strand of JAFMQY010000030.1, from coordinate 24,570 downwards.
GCGTTCGGGGCAGGTGGCCGGGGTCGGCGGGACATCGAGAACATGGCAGCCACGCACGAACCGGCGTTGTCGAGACTCACCGCCGACGATGCCGGTGGTACTCGAACGCCCCCAGGTCGTCGTATCTGCGAGGGCCCTGCGCCCACCGGTTCGAGGCCCTCGGGTCGTCGAACCGGTGGTGACCGGCCGCGTCGACCCTCCGCTCGCCCGTTATCCCGGAGTTCGCACGGTCGATGGCCGGCGACCTGGCCCTGAGGGTGAAGTGGCGTCGCGCCGCGTCGGTGAACCTCGGGCGTCCTTGGACGCCGTGCTTCTCCTGGCCCGTGGCCCTCCTCATCCCCTTGAGCGAGCGGAACGCCCGCTTGAACACGTACATCGTGCCCCGCTTGGACAGGTACACCAGGTTGTGGTCGACGGTGGTCGTCGCCGGAGCGGAGTCCCAGATGCCGATGTTGCCCGCGCGGCGACTGCACGCGATGCCGTGGTAGGCGCGGTACACCGCGTTGTCGACGGCGATGTTGTTCACGACCTTGTAGTGGCTCGAGGAGCCCTCGACATTGATGCCGGACGTGCAGTTGTGGTACACGGTGTTGCCGATCAGCCGGCCGCCGTGGACGTTCAAGTCGTCGATGCCGTGGTCGCCGTTGTTGTAGGTCACGTTGTTCACGGCGAAGTTGTTGTTGCCACCCGGGTAGAAGCTGATCCCGGAGTCCTCGTTGTCGTGCGTGACGTTCCCGATGAGTTTGTTGCCGGGAGCGATGACGTAGATCCCGCTGGCGTTGCGCTGGAAGCCCTCGGCGTTGAAGCTCGAGACGTTGTGGGACACGGTCACGCGGGTGGTGCCGTTGCTGAGCAGGATGCCGTGGTCGCTGTTGTGGCGCGTGTGGTTCTTCTTGACCAGCCCGTGCGACGTACCGGAGAGGCGGATGCCTGGGGCGGTCTGGCCCTGGACCTGTCGACCGGCCCCGCTCACCTTGTTGTGGTTCAGGTTGATGTGGCGACCGCCCGAGACCGTGATCCCCGCCCTCTCGGTGCCCGAGACCACGAGGTGCGAGACCGTTACGTAACTCCGGTTGGCGAGCCGCACGCCGTTGGACTTCCCGGCGCCCACGGTCGGGTGTCGCCGCCCGGGCCATGCGGTGATGGTGATCCGTGCCGAGGCGGTGCCGGAGACGGAAGGCTTGACGGTCGTATGGTAGGTGCCGGGCCCGATGTAGACCGTTCTACCTGGTCGCAGTTTCGAGACAGCGATGGCGATGTGGCAGTACGGCGCCTGGGAGGTCCCACGCCCGGAGTCGGAGCACGTGGGCGACCTCTTGGCGACGTACAGGCTCCGGACCGCCGCTGCGGCGCTGCCGAGCCCCACGACCTCGACCGTGGCGACCGCAATCGCCAAACAGACGGCGGCTGACACCGCCCGCCGTGCGGGTACGCCTCCCCCACCCCTCCGAGATGTGCGCGCCATTCCCCCACCACCCCCGAACGCAGTAGCCGGCATGGCCCGCTCGGGCCACATGGCCGAGAGGTCAGCATGCCATAGAGAACGTCGTGTGCGGTACCCACGTCTCGGTGTGCCGGCCGTCGGCATCGTCGTAGGTGAACACGATGCCGTTCACCGCCGAGTCGCCCGGGGTCGGGTCGACCTGGAGGCGGAGGAAGACGTTGTACCAGCCGGCCGCCGGGTCCAGCGTCGCGCCGGCTGCGCGCACCCGCTTGCTCCAGGTGAGGTTGCTGTCGTGGGTGACGATCGACGCGGGCGGCCAGCCCTTGAACGTGCCGGTCTCCGGTGTGGGACCGGTCGGAGCCACCCACGCCGCGGCGTCCACGACGCCCTGCGTGTGATCGGTGGCGACCGAGTGGAGGTTGACCGAGCTCGTCGGCTTCACCAGGACGGGGTAGTAGAGGAACTCTGCGGGATCGTCGCCTGGCACGAGCTGCTGGCAGTCGTTCAGGTGCTTCCCGCCGGACCGGGGGCTGAACCGCAACGCTGAGGTTGCCGGAGGCTGGGTGGGCGTCGTGGCGGACGTAGGGGCACCGCTCGTCGGCGTCTGCGTCGGCGGCTGCGTCGCTCTCCCGGTCGGCGTCTGCGTCGGGGTCGACGTCGGCGTTGCGGTCGGGGTCGCGGCCGGGGTGCGGTGGGGTCCCGTCGTGTCGGCGGCAGCCGGCTGCGTGTTGTCGCCGCCGGAGCAACCCGACAACAACGCGCACGCGACCAGCGACCCGGCCAGGGCCGCCAGACGGCACCTCGTGTGACTCATGGGGCTCACGGTATCCAGTGGTGTCGGTGGTCCCTGGCACCCTCGCTCGCATGGACACGATGTCGGCTCTCCTGATGCTCCTGGTCGGGCTGCTGCTCGGTGCGGCGGTGGGCGTGCTCTGGGCGCGCTCCCGCCCGTCGTACGTCGACGAGCTGGGCCAGCGCCGAGTCGACCAGGCCGAGGTCATGCAGGGCCTCGACCGACTCGGTGACCAGCTGCACGATCTCGAGCACGCCCGCGCCACCTGGCAGGGGCAGCTCCGCGAGCAGGTCCTCGACGTACGGCACTCCACCGACCTGCTGCGTCGCGAGACCCAGACCCTGTCGACCGCGCTGCGGCGTCCCCAGGTCCGTGGGCGCTGGGGCGAGCTCCACCTGCGACGTGCCGTCGAGCTGGCCGGGCTGGTCGAGCGATGCGACTTCCAGGAGCAGGTCCACCTGCACGGCCCCGCCGACGGTGTGCTGCGGCCCGACCTCGTGGTCCGGCTCGCCGGCGACCGATCGGTCGTGGTCGACGCGAAGGTGCCACTCGACGCGTTCCTCGACGCCACGGCCTCCGACGACCCCGACCAGCGTGACGCTCACCTCGTGCGCCACGCCCAGCAGTTGCGCGCCCACATCGACCTGCTCGGCTCCAAGCGCTACTGGCGGGGCCTGTCCGAGACGCCGGAGTTCGTGGTGCTGTTCCTGCCGGCCGAGTCCTTCCTGTCCGCGGCGCTCGAGGCCGACGGGTCACTGATCGAGTACGCCGCCGAGCGCGGCGTCGTGCCCGCGAGCCCGACCACGCTGATCGCCCTGCTCCGCACGGTCGCCCACGGGTGGCGGCACGAGGCGCTGGCCGATCGGGCCCGCGAGATCCACCGGGTGGCTCGCGACCTCCACGAGCGCCTCGGCACCATGAGCGGCCACCTCGCGCGGCTCGGGCGCTCGCTCGACGGTGCTGTCGGCGCGTACAACCAGGCCGTGGGGTCGTGGGAGTCGCGGGTCCTCGTCGCGGTTCGCCGGCTCGAGGATCTCGACGCCACCGACGACGTGCTCGAGGGACCGCACACCGTCGAGAAGGCCGTCCGCACCGTCGGATCGGTGCACACCCTGCCGCGGCGCGCCGCGGATGAAGAGGGTTCGGGCGAGCCTACGGTGGCTCCGTGACCACGCGTCGTACGCGAGTCACCGGGAGGGTCGATGAGTGACGTCAGGGTGCGCGCCGGCGAGCGTCGCCCGTCGGCCGGGCCCGATTCGCTCCGCCTGCTGCGCGACGGCCACACGCGCGGCAGCGAGGTCGCAGCCCTCGCCAGTGCCCTGACCCTCACCGTCGCCACCGTCGAGATCTCAGTCGCGGGTCACCTCGGCCTGTTCTTCGACGCCTGCTTCGTGGCGATCTGCCTCGTCTCGGCGCTGCTCGTGCGGCGACGCGACTTCTTCACGGTAGGTGTCCTGCCGCCGTTGCTGATGCTCGGGGCGATGGTGATCGTGGCGCTCAACGGCCCCGACGTGATCGCCGCGCCACAGGACAGCAAGGTCCAGGCGGTGATCAGCGGTCTCGCCCACCACAGCGGCGCCCTGTTCGCGGGATACGCCGGGTGCCTGCTCACCCTGCTGACCCGCCAGCGGCTCGCTCGCGCTCGGCGCTCGGCTACTCCTCGAACCTCGCCGCGTCGCCCGCGCCGACCCTGATGAGCTCGGGAGAGCCCTCCGACCAGTCAACGACGGTCGTCGGCTCTGCCAGCACCTCCCCGGCCTCGACCACGAGGTCGATGGAGTGGTCGAGCTCCTCCTTGATCTCCCAGCCGAGTGCCCGTGGCTCGGACTCTCCCGGGAGGATCAGCGAGCTGGTCAGCATCGGCTCCCCGAGCTCGGTGAGCAGGGCCTGGCAGACCGCGTGGTCGGGGATGCGGACACCGACCGTGCGCTTCCTGGGGTGCATCAGCCGGCGCGGCACCTCCGGGGTGGCCGGGAGCACGAAGGTGTACGGACCCGGGGTGGCGGCGCGGATCGCTCGGAACGCACTGTTGGAGATCTTGACGAAGTGCCCCAGCTGGGAGAAGTCGGAGCACATCAGCGTGAAGTGGTGCTTGTCGTCCAGCTCGCGGATCGTCACGATCCGGTCTCGCCCGTCGCGGTTGCCGAGCCGGCACCCGAGCGCGTAGCCGGAGTCCGTCGGGTAGGCGATCAGCGCGTCATCGCGGACCGCGTCGGCGACCTGGGCGATCAGCCGCGGCTGGGGGTTGTCCGGGTGGACGTCGACGTAGCGGGCCACGGCGCGAGTCTAGGGTCGGATGCGCGAGCGGACGGCACTACGAGCGAGCCGTTGCGCGAAGGTCTCGACGCAGCTCCGGAGGCAGGGCGAAGATGAGCGACTCCTCGGCGCTGTGCACCGCCTCGGCGTCCGGATAGCCCTTCTCGGACAGGTAGGCGAGGACGCCGTCCACCAGTGCCTCCGGCACGCTCGCACCCGAGGTGACGCTGACCTTCTGGACCCCCTCGAGCCAGGCGTCGTCGATCTCGCCGGCGTCGTCCACCCGGTGCGCGGCCTTGGCGCCGGCCTCGAGCGCGACCTCGGCCAGGCGCACGGAGTTCGAGGAGTTGGCCGAACCGACCACGATCACCAGGTCGGCGTTGTGGGCGATCTCCTTGACCGCGAGCTGACGGTTCTGCGTGGCGTAGCAGATGTCGTCGCTCGGCGGGTCGATCAGCTCGGGGAAGCGCTTGCGGATCGCCTCGACGGTCTCCAGGGTCTCGTCGACCGAGAGGGTCGTCTGCGACAGCCACGCCACCTTGGACGGGTCGCGCACCACGATGTCCGCGACGTCGTCCGGGCCCTGCACGAGCTGGATGTGCTCGGGAGCCTCGCCGGAGGTGCCTTCGACCTCCTCGTGGCCGGCGTGTCCGATCAGGAGGATGTCGTAGTCGTCGTTCGCGAACCGCTTCGCCTCATGGTGGACCTTGGTCACGAGCGGGCAGGTCGCGTCGATGGTCTTCAGACCGCGGGCCCTGGCCTCCGCGTGGACGGCGGGCGAGACGCCGTGCGCAGAGAAGATGACGGTAGCGCCCTCGGGCACCTCGCCGAGCTCCTCGACGAAGACGGCGCCGCGCGACTCGAGGTCGGAGACGACGTGCTTGTTGTGCACGATCTGCTTGCGGACGTAGACCGGCGCGCCGTACAGGTCGAGTGCCTTCTCGACCGTGATCACGGCACGGTCGACGCCGGCGCAGTAGCCTCGCGGCGCCGCAAGTCGGACGCCCGTGCCCGGCATCCCCAGGTCGACACTCATACCTGGTCCTGCCGGTGCAGCGAGCGTCGTCGTGGGGTGTTCATGGCGACGAGTCTACGGACGTGACCCGCAACTTCCGACTCGGCGTCGAGGCGTGCGGGCACGACCGGGGGTGTGCTCCTCTAACCTGCTCGGCATGGCCCTGGAGACCTCACCGACGGCACCCGCCCCGGTGCGACAGATCGCCCTGGCCATCTCCCAGTGGGTCGGTCGGCTCGGCGCGGTCTGGGTCGAGGGGCAGATGACCCAGGTCAGCCGGCGCCCTGGCGTCGGCACCGTGTTCATGACCATGCGCGACTCCGCCGCCGACATCTCGATTCCGGTCACCTGCGCGCGGACGCTCTTCGACAGCCTCAACCCCCCGCTCGTCGAGGGCGCCAGCGTGGTGATCCACGCCAAGCCCGACTACTACGCCAACCGCGGGTCGCTCTCCCTCGTTGCGCGCGAGATCCGCATGGTCGGCCTCGGTGAGCTGCTGGCCCGGCTCGAGCGCCGCCGGCAGCTGCTCGCCGCCGAGGGGCTGTTCGAGACCGCGCGGAAGAAGTCGCTGCCGTTCCTCCCGCGCTGCGTCGGGCTGGTCACGGCGCCGCATTCCGCGGCCGAGCGCGACGTCGTGGAGAACGCCCGCCGCCGCTGGCCCGGCGTCGCGTTCGAGACGGCGTACGCCGCGATGCAGGGCTCCCGGGCCGCGACCGAGGTGATCGAGGCGCTGGCCCGTCTCGACCGAGACCCTCGCGTCGACGTGATCGTGGTCGCGCGGGGTGGCGGCTCGGTGGAGGACCTGCTGCCGTTCAGCGACGAGGCTCTGGTCCGGGCTGTGGCCGTCACCCGGACGCCGGTCGTCTCCGCGATCGGCCATGAGCCCGACATCCCACTGCTCGACCTCGTCGCAGACGTCCGGGCGTCCACACCCACGGACGCCGCCAAGCTCCTGGTCCCGGACATGGTCGAGGAGATGCGCAACGTCATCGGGGCGCGCGACCGGGTCCGGGCCCTGGTCCGGCACCTGGTCGACCGCGAGACACAGGCCCTGGCGGACCTCCGGTCCCGTCCCGCCCTGGCCGACCCCCGCAGCCTGCTGGGCACGCGGAGCGCCGAGGTCGACGACCTGCGCGAGCGTGGCCGCCGGTCGTTCGGCCATGCCCTGTCGCGCGCCACCGACGACCTCGTCCACCAGCGGGCCCGCGTGCGGGCGTTGTCGCCGCTGGCGACGCTCCAGCGCGGGTACGCCGTCGTCCAGCGCACCGGCGGCGAGGTCGTCACGACCGTCGGCGACCTGACGGCAGGCACCCCACTCCGCATCCGGGTCGCGGACGGCCGGATCCACGCGACCACGACTGACGTGGAGGAGGACCATGGCTGACCAGCCGCCGGACCAGTCGCCGGCGCAGACCCCCGCCTACGAAGAGGCGCGTGCCGAGCTGATCGAGATCGTCCGCTCCTTGGAGGCCGGGGGGACGACCCTCGAGGAGAGCCTGGCTCTCTGGGAGCGCGGGGAGCGGCTGGCCGCCATCTGCCAGGACTGGCTCGACGGTGCCCGGCGCCGGCTCGATGCCGCCATCGACGGCGCCGACGGGGACGAGAGCGACGACGCCTGAGCGGATGGTCCCGCTCTTCCCATCGGTCGAGCCCGTCGAGGCCACGGGCTCGAGGATCACCGGGCCGGTGTCTGGGCCCTCGGATCAGGTCGGGCCGCGCCCGGCTGGTGGTCGGTCCGATCAGCCCTTGACCTGGGCGGTGGTCAGGCTCGACGCGAGCTGTTCGAGCTGCGAGCGCGTGGCGGTGCCGAAGACCATCAGTGAATCGTTGCCGTGGCGCGCCACCAACGCGGTGTCGCCGCCGGCGTCGGTCCACACGTCCCAGCTCGGGACGCTCTGGTGGATGGAGCCGGGCTGGCCCCCGGGGCCGGGCGGGTGTGCGGGCGGGCCGGCGGTCGCCTGGGCGTCGACGTACCGGGCGAGCAGCTCGGCGGGCGTCTTCGGGGACTGGACGAACCCGACGTACTGGTCGTCGGGAGTGAGCATCGAGAGCACGAGCTCCGGTGGTGGTCCCTGGTCGAAGGTCATCTGGGTCGCGTACCACCCTGACGGGAGCGACGCCGGATAGGTCAGGCGAGCCCCGGCCTGCTGGGCATCGCGGATCTGCGCGAGATAGTCCACGTGATCGGGGGACACGCTCAGATTCGTGCGGTTGCAGGCGCGGAAACCGACGAACGCCAGGATCACCAGCAGCGTCACCAGCAGCGCGCCGACCATGCCGGACGGCGAACGTTGGTAACGCCCCGGCTCCCCGCTCCGTGCATCTCCGGGCGCGCCCCCGGAAGCGCTCACCGAGCGTTGCTCACTCATCGCCACAGCCCTGCACCCGTATTCCGCACCTTGTCGAGGCCATCCTCACAGGTCTGCCTAGGCTGCGCTGGTGCCACCCCTCTCCGACGTCGTCGTGGTGGCGGCGCTGGCAGGGATGCTGGCGATCGCCTTCCGGCACCCACGAGGCAGGGTCGAGGCGCTCGCCGGACTGTTCTGCGCGGGGGCGACCCTCGCCACCGGCCTCCTCACCGTCGACGAGGCGCGGTCGGCCGTCGACCACCTCGCCCCGGTGGTCGCGTTCCTGGTCACGATCCTGGTCGTCGCCGACGTCTGCGCGCGAGCGGGCTTGTTCACCGTCGCGGCCCAGCGGGTCGGCCGGTGGAGCGGCGGCCACCCCGTCCGGCTCTTCACCGGCGTCTTCGCGCTCGCCGCGGTGGTCACGGTCGCCCTCGGGCTGGACGCCACGGTGGTCCTGCTCACCCCGGTGGTGCTGGCCTCCGCCATGTCTCGTGCGGTGCCCGACGAACCGGGCACGTACGCCTGCCTGAGGATGGCCAACTCCGCGTCCCTGCTCCTCCCGGTCTCCAACTTGACCAACCTGCTCGCGCTGCCCCGGCTCGACCTGACCTTCACCGGGTTCGCCGTACGGATGGCCCCGGTGCTGGCCGCCGTCCTGGCGGTGGAGTACGTCGGACTCCGGCTGGTGTTCCGTCCGCAGCTGCGCGCCATCCCCACGGCCGACCCGACGCCTCCGCAGCCGGTCCCGGTCTTCCCGCTCGTCGTGGTCGCCCTGATGCTCGTCGGCTTCGCGGCGGTCTCGCCGTTCGGCGGCCAGCCCTGGTGGGTGTCGCTGGTGGCGGCGGCCGTGCTGGCCGTCTGGGCGGTACGACGCGGGCTCGCCCGCCCGATCCACGTCGTGCACGCGAGCCACCCGGGTTTCGCCGTCTGGGTGCTCGCCCTCGGCGTCGTGGTCGCCGGGCTCACCGAAGGCTTCCTCGGCGATGCGGTGCGTCACCTGACTCCGGACGCCACGTCGTTCGGGGCCTTGCTCGCGATCGCCGTGATGGCCACGGTGCTGGCGAACGCGCTCACCAACCTCTCCGCCACTCTGCTGCTCGTCCCGATCGTCGCCCCCCTGGGCACCACGGCGTTGCTCGCCGCCCTCCTCGGCCTCAACATCGGTTCCGGCCTGACCTGGCCCGGCTCGCTGGCCAACCTGCTCTGGCGGCGCACCCTCGGGCGGCACGGCGTACACCCGGGCCATGCGGCGTTCCACCGCGTCTCGCTGCTGCTGACGCCGCCCTCGCTGCTGCTGGCTGTCGTCGTGCTGTGGCTGACCGGGTGATCGGGTGCGGAACAATGCGGGCGTGAAGCCCGGTAGCAGCGCCTGTCTTGGCGGGGGGAGTCGTCCGTGAGCAACGACGCCCGGCTGGGCCGCGCGCCGCTGCTGCTCCTGGTGCCCGGCGCAGTCGCGGCCCTGCTCCTGGTCGTCCCCCTCCTCACCCTGGTCGCCGACACGCCCTGGGGCCAGCTCCGCGACCAGCTCACCTCCCGGGCGGTCCGCGACGCCCTGTGGCTGACCGCACTGGCGTCGGTGCTGACGGTCGTGCTCTGCCTGCTGCTCGGCACTCCCCTCGCCTGGCTGCTCGCCCGGGTCGACTTCCCCGGTCGGTCCCTGGTCCGGGCCGCCGTCATCGTCCCGCTCGTGCTGCCGCCGGTGGTCGCCGGCGTCGCCCTGGTCACCGCGCTCGGGCGCACCGGGTTCGTCGGCCGCCCCCTGGACGCGGCGTTCGGGATCACCATCCCCTACACGACGCCCGCCGTGGTCATCGCGCACACCTTCGTGTCCATGCCGTTCTACGTGCTCAGCGTCGAGGGCGCCCTGCGGTCCTCCGGCGAGCAGTACGACGCGGTGGCGGCCACCCTGGGTGCGGACCGCTGGACGACGTTCCGCCGCATCACCCTGCCGCTCGCCATCCCCGGGGTCGTGGCCGGCGCGGCCCTGGCCTGGGCCCGGTCGCTCGGGGAGTTCGGCGCCACGATCACCTTCGCCGGCAACTACCCCGGGACGACACAGACGATGCCGTCGCTGATCTACACCGAGCTGCAGGCCGACCCGCTGGTGGCCCGGACGGTGAGCATGGTGCTGCTCGTGGTCTGTGTCGTCGTGCTGGCACTGCTGCGCAACCGATGGCTGACCCGTCCATGAGCGGCCTCGCTGTCGACGTCACCGTTCCCGGACGGGTCACGGCCGCCGCCGCGGCCGAGCCCGGCGACGTCGTCGCCGTGATCGGGCCCAACGGCGCCGGCAAGACCTCCCTGCTCCGCGCGGTCGCCGGTCTCGTCGGCCACGACGGGACGGTGACCGTCGACGGGCGGTCGTGGACCGGGCTCACCGTCCGCGAGCGCCCGGTCGGAATGGCGTTCCAGGACCAGCTGCTGTTCCCCCATCTCAGCGCTCTGGACAACGTCGCGTTCGGGCCGCGGAGCCGCGGGACACCACGCGAGGAGGCGCGCCGTACCGCTCACGACTGGCTGGACCGGTTCGGGGTCGGTCATCTGGCCGACCGCAAGCCACGGCAGCTCTCCGGGGGTCAGGCGCAGCGGGTGTCGATCGCCCGGGCACTGGCGACCCATCCGCGCCTCCTGCTGCTCGACGAGCCGTTCGCCGGACTGGACATCGGAGTGGCGACGACCCTCCGCGTCGAGCTCGCGCGGCACCTCGCGTCGTACGACGGGGTCACGCTGCTGGTGACCCACGACGCGATCGACGCCCTCACCCTGGCCGACGTCGTGTGGGTGCTCGACGAAGGGCGGCTGGTCCAGGTGGGGCCGCCGCGCGAAGTAGCGGCACGTCCGCTGACCGCGCACGTCGCCCGGCTCGTCGGTCTGAACCTGGTCGAGGACGAGGGGCGCCTGCTGTCGTTCAGCCCTCGCGCCGTCACCGTCTCGCCGGCAGAGCCGGCCGGATCCGCCCGCCACCGCTGGTCCGGGACCGTCACCAGCCTGGCGCCGCACGGGGACGCCGTCCGCCTGCTGGTCTCGGGCGACCGCGACCTGCTGGCCGACGTCACGCCCGAGGCGGTCGCCGAGCTCGGGCTGGTCCCGGGACGCGCCGTGTGGCTGTCGGTCAAGGAGACCGCCGTGCGCAGCTACGACTCCGCGCCGGTCCCGGCACCCCGTCACGGGTAGGCTCCCGGGCATGACGGAGAGCCTGGAGACAGCCCCCGACATCCCGGACCGCAACCTGGCGCTCGAGCTCGTCCGGGTCACCGAGGCCGCTGCCCTCTCGGCCGCGCGCTGGGTGGGCAGGGGCGACAAGGAGGGCGCGGACGGCGTGGCCGTCGACGCGATGCGGAAGATGATCGCCACGGTCCAGATGCGGGGCGTGGTCGTGATCGGCGAGGGCGAGAAGGACAACGCCCCCATGCTCTACAACGGCGAGATGGTCGGCGACGGCACCGGACCCGAGTGCGACGTGGCGGTGGACCCGATCGACGGGACCAACCTCACCGCCAAGGGGATGAACAACGCGGTCTCCGTGCTCGCGGTGGCGCCGCGAGGGTCGATGTACGACCCGTCGGCCGTGTTCTACATGGAGAAGCTGGCCACCGGTCCCGAGGCGGCCGGCGTGGTCGACATCCGCAACCCCGTGTCCGAGAACATCCATGCGGTGGCCAAGGCCAAGGGATCGGATCCGGAGGACGTCACCGTGGTGATGCTCGACCGGCCACGCCACGAGAAGCTGGCCGACGAGGTGCGGGCGACGGGAGCCCGGATCAAGTTCATCGTCGACGGCGACGTCGCGGGCGCGATCATGGCGGCCCGTCCCAACACCGGCATCGACCTCCTGCTCGGCATCGGCGGCACGCCCGAGGGGATCATCGCGGCGTGCGCGATGAAGGGGATCGGCGGTGTGATCCAGGGCCGGCTCTGGCCCAAGGACGACGACGAACGGCAGCGCGCCATCGACGCCGGCCACAATCTCGACCCCGACCACGTGCTCGAGACCGACGACCTGGTCACCGGCGACGACTGCTTCTTCGTGGCCAGCGGGATCACGGACGGGGAGCTCATGCACGGGGTCCGCTTCAGGGCCCACGGCGCGACGTCGCAGTCGCTCGTGATGCGCTCCCGCAGCGGCACGGTGCGGCTGATCACCAGCGAGCACCGCTTCGAGAAGCTACAGGCGTTCGCCCCGGACTGACCCGACCGCGCGGGTCACCGCACGGATCGCCACCGGGTCGATCACGAGTCCGAGGTGGGACGAGCGCACCTCGACCGGTGTCGCCAGCGGGTCGACGCACGCCCGCCAGTCGACGATGCCGTCACGGCGCGAGTAGACCGCGGTGAACTCGACATCCTCGGGCAGCGGCCTCCGGCTCTCGGCGAAGCTGGTGCGGGCACAGTCTCCCGCCACACACTCCAGGGCCATCAGGCCGGGTACGCCGGCCCGGCTCAGCCGCACCAGGGCGTCCAGGCTGCGGGTCAGGCTCGGGTGGTGCGCTCCTGGGGCGAGCAGAGGGCTGCCGAGGGTGACGATGCCCGAGACCAGGTCGGGACGGCGTACGGCGAGACCGCGCGCGAGCAAGCCGCCCAGGCTGTGTCCGACGATCCGCACCCTCCGCCCACGGCGCGCGGCCACCGACTCGAGCCGCGCCTCCAGCTGGGCGACGGCGCGCAGCGTGCAGCCGACGTTGGCGCGGATATGGGAGCGGTAGGTGCGGTGCCCCCGCTGACGCAGGGCACGAGCCAGCGCGGACAGCGTGGCGTCGCCTGCCATGAAGCCCGGCACCAGGACCACCGGGTCGACGTCACGCGACACCGCCGCTCCGGCGTACGGCGTGTGCTCACCGCCGACGTGCCGCCCCAGCCGCGACCAGGCGAGCCGTCCCGCCTCGGTGACCACGCTGGCCTCGCGGAGCACGGCAGCCCGGTCGGGAGCCGTGAAGCCCTCGGGGAGCAGGAAGTCGGCGACCGCGAACGTAGCCACGAGGGTGGAGGGTAGGGCCTCGGGTCCACGGACGTCCCGGCCTGCGACCCGAATGTCCACGTTCCGGGCCATGTTGTTGACTGGCCGCATGGCCGGTTCTGCCTCAGCGACGCCCGAGACACCGCCTCCGTCGAGTGACCACGAGACCACGGTGCAGGTCTCGGGCGAGCTGTTCGCGCCCGTCTCTCCGGGCATCGAGCTGTGCTACCAGAGCTACGGCGATCCCACCGACGAGCCGATGATCCTGGTGATGGGCCTGGCCAGCCCGCTGATCTGGTGGGACCCCGAGCTGTGCTCGATGCTCGCCCGGCGCGGGTACTACGTGATCGCCTTCGACAACCGCGACGTCGGCCGGTCCACGAAGGTACCCGGGCGGGTGACCCGGCGGATGCTGGTGCGCGCCTTCTTCGGCCTGCCCGTCCACGCGCCGTACTCCCTGGTCGACATGGCCGACGATGCCTTCGGGCTGCTCGACCATCTCGGCATCGAACGCGCCCACGTGGTCGGGGTGTCGATGGGCGGCATGATCGCGCAGACCATGTCGATCGAGCGTCCGGCCCGCGTCCGGTCGCTGACCAGCATCATGTCCACCACCGGCAAGCGCACCGTGGGCTGGCAGGACCCCCGCCTCTTCCCGGCACTCCTCCACCCGCTGACTCCCGGAGCCGAGGCGTACGCCGACCACGACGCGGCGATGTGGCGCCTGATCGGCTCACCCGGCTACCCCCGGCAGGAGGAGGACACCCGGGAACTGGCCCTCGCGACCTATGCCCGTGGGGTCTCCGCATCCGGCTCGCTGCGGCAGATGTTGGCGATCCTCACCCAGCCGAGCCGCTCGCGGGACCTGCACGCGGTCCGGGTGCCCACGCTCGTGATCCACGGCCTGGCGGATCGGATGGTCCACGTGTCGGGCGGGCGGGCGACCGCGACGGCGATTCCCGGGGCCGAGCTGCTGCTGGTCGAAGGCATGGGACACGACCTGCCCGTCGAGCTCTTCGAGACCTTCGCCGAGCCATCGACCGCACCGCTTCGCGAGCCTGAACCCCGAGACTGAATCCGCGCCCGAGGGTGCCCACGGCCGGCGCCCGACCGCGGGTCGGCTCGGATCCTGCGGACTCACGTGCCACACGCCGCGAATGACGTCAACCCTTGCTTATGCCCAGGAAAGGGACTAGACGTGACTTAAGTCACTGGAGTCACGGGAGGAGTCGTCCATGCACGTGCCCAGGCGATCTCGGGGAGTCACCCGCTTCCCGGGCGGACGGAGTGTCCGCCGCCTCTCGGCGACGTTTGCGGCTCTCGCCACGGCTGCCGCGCTGCTCAGCGCATGTAGCAGCAGCGGCAAGACCACCCTGGTCTGGTACATCAACCCCGACACCGGCGGGCAGGCGGTCATCGCGAAGAGCTGCAGCACCGACCAGTACACGATCAAGACCCAGGTCCTCCCGACGGACGCGGGTCAACAGAGGGTCCAGCTCGCGCGGCGGCTCGCTGCCGGCGACAGCGGCATCGACCTCATGAGCATCGACCCGGCGTACACCGCCGAGTTCGCCGCGGCCAACTTCGTCGTCCCCGTCCCCCAGAGCGTGGAGGCGCAGCTCCCGCACGCCTTCAAAGGTGCCGTCACCGCCTCGACCTGGAACAACCATCTGGTGGTGGCGCCGTTCTGGTCCAACGTCCAGGCACTGTGGTATCGCAAGTCGTTCGCCCAGAAGGCCGGGCTCGACATGAGCAAGCCCGTGACCTGGGACCAGATCATCACCGCGGCCGCCGACCACGGTGGCACCGTCGGTGTCCAGGCCAACAAGTACGAGGGCTACGTCGTCTGGATCAACGCGCTGGTCATGGGTGCCGGTGGCAACATCGTGACCAACCCCGGCGCCGGCGTGAACGCGAACATCGACATCAACTCCCAGGCCGGAGTGACAGCCGCCAACATCATCAACAAGCTCGCCCACTCCAAGGCCGCCGAGCCCGACCTCTCGGTGTCCAACGAGGGCACGGTGCTGGCGCCCTTCGCCACCTCCGCCGGAGCCTTCCAGGTCAACTGGACGTTCATCTACCAGAACTACAGCAGCGACAAGACGACGCTGAACGACATGGGCTGGGCGATGTATCCCGAGTCCGTCGCCGGCAAGCCTTCGCGACCGCCGTACGGCGGGATCGGCATCGGCGTGAGCTCGACCTCGAACCACATCGCCGACGACTGGAAGGCCGTCGAGTGCATCACGTCCCCGCAGAACCAGGGACAGTACGCCGTCTCGTCCGGCAACATGCCGTCCAGCGCCGCCGGCTACCAGTTCCCCGCCCTCCAGAAGGCGTACCCGGCGAGCCTGCTCCAGCTGTTCCAGAAGTCGGTCAACGCAGCAGGACCACGCCCGTTGTCGCCGTACTGGAGTGACATCTCCGGTGCGATCCAGAGCACATGGCACCCCGCGGACTCGGTCACCTCGAGCACGCCGGCCAGTTCCCAAACATTCATCCAGCAGGTCCTGGAAGGGAAGAAGCTGTTGTGAGTACAGGTACGACAGTCGCGACTCCGGCTCAGGCGACCACAGCGACGGGCGCTCAGAAGAGCGATCGCTCGGTGGCCGAGAACCGGCTCGGACAGAAGCTCGTCGCCCCCGCCGTCATCCTCATGTTGCTCGTCGCGGGCTACCCCATGTTCCAAGCGATCTATCTGTCCCTCTATCGCTACCGCCTCACGACTCCGGGCGACCGCAGCTTCGTGGGTCTGTCCAACTACCGCGTGGCTCTCACCGACTCATTGTTCTGGAGAGACACCTGGAACACCGTGGTGATCATGGTGGTCACGGTGGCGATCGAGCTCGTGATCGGCTTCGTGTTCGCGATGGTGATGCACCGGATCATGATCGCGCGCGGATTGATGCGCACGGCCATCCTGATCCCCTACGGCATCGTCACGGTGGTGTCGGCCTTCGCCTGGCAGTTCGCGTTCAGCCTCAACAACGGCTGGGTGAACAGCTGGTTCCACTGGCTGCCGTGGATCGGTCCCGAGACCAACTGGTTCGGAGACCACTGGCACGCGATGTTCGCGATCATGGCGTCCGAGATCTGGAAGACCACCCCCTTCATGTCGCTGCTCCTGCTGGCCGGCCTCTCACAGGTGTCTGAGGACATGCTCGAGGCGGCGCAGGTCGACGGCGCCACGTGGTGGCAGCGGCTCTACAAGGTGATCCTCCCGAACATGCGGGCCGCGATCATGGTCGCGGTGCTGTTCCGGGCTCTCGACGCCTTCCGGATCTTCGACAACATCTACATCATGACCAGTGGCGCTCAGAACACCGAGTCGTCATCGTTCCTGACCTATCGCCAGACCATCCAACAGATGCAGCTCGGCATGGGCTCCGCCCTGTCGGTGCTGCTGTTCCTGGCCGTGCTGCTCATCGCCTTCCTGATCGTCCGGCTGTTCCGCGTCGATCTGGCGTCGGCTCGGGGGGAGGCACGATGAGGAAGCAGCGTCTCAGCCCCGGAATCATCATCGGGTTCATCGTGATCCTGGTCTGGTGCCTCCTGCCGGTGGCCTGGATCATCTCGTTGTCGTTCAAGTCGGTGGCAGAGACCACGACGGGCAGCCCACAGTTCCTCCCGAAGGCGTGGACGCTCCAGAACTACCGGGACATCCTGACCAACGGCGACTTCCTGGACGCACTGCGCAACTCCTTCGGCATCGCGATCATCGCGACCGTGCTGGCCGTGATCTTCGCGACCTTCGCGGCCTACGCCATCGCCCGGCTGGAGTTCCGCGGCAAGCGCATGGTCCTCTCGCTCGCACTGGCGATCGCGATGTTCCCGGTCGTAGCGCTGATCAGCCCGCTGTTCGACCTCTGGCGGAGACTGCACCTCTTCAACACGTGGCCGGGCCTGATCATCCCCTACATGTCGTTCACCCTGCCGCTCGCGATCTGGACGCTGTCGGCGTTCTTCCGCGAGATCCCGTGGGAGATGGAGCAGGCCGCCCAGGTGGACGGCGCCACGTCGTGGCAGGCGTTCCGGAAGGTGATCGTGCCGCTCGCGGCACCAGGCGTGTTCACCGCCGCGATCCTGACCTTCTTCTTCGCGTGGAACGAGTTCGCCCTGGCGATCTCGCTCACGTCGACCACGGCCGCCCGCACCGTCCCGGCGCAGATGGCCTTCTTCGTCGGGCCCGACCCGTTCAACCCGCCGTACTCCCAGCTCGCCACCGCGGCGGTGATCGTGACGATCCCGGTGATCGTCATCGTCCTGTTGTTCCAGCGCAGAATCGTTGCCGGCCTGACCTCCGGCGCAGTGAAGGGTTGATCCAATGGCTGCCATCGAGATGAAGAACATCGTCAAGGAGTACGGCGACGGCTTCAAGGCCGTGAACGACATCTCCATCGACGTCGCAGACGGGGAGTTCATGATCCTCGTGGGGCCCTCCGGCTGCGGGAAGTCGACACTCCTGCGGATGATCGTCGGGCTCGAGGACATCACGTCCGGCGACATGGTGATCGGCGGGAAGCGGGTCAACGATCTGGCTCCACGCGACCGCAACCTGGCGATGGTGTTCCAGAACTACGCGCTCTACCCGCACCTGAGCGTCTTCGAGAACATCGCCTTCCCGCTGCGCCTGGCCGGTGCGTCGAAGGAAGAGGTCGACCGGAAGGTGCGCGAGGCGTCGAAGACCCTCGAGCTCGACGAGCACCTCGAGCGCAAGCCCGGCAACCTCTCGGGAGGACAGCGCCAACGTGTCGCCATGGGTCGCGCGATCGTCCGGGACGCCGAGGCGTTCCTGTTCGACGAGCCGCTGTCCAACCTCGACGCCAAGCTCCGCGGGCAGATGCGCACCGAGATCGCGAGACTGCAGCGCAGGCTGGGCATCACCACGGTCTACGTCACCCACGACCAGACCGAGGCGATGACGCTGGGCGACCGGGTCGCGGTGCTCAAGCGCGGCTTCCTGCAGCAGCTCGCGACCCCGCGGGAGCTCTACACCAACCCGAGCAACCTCTTCGTCGCCGGCTTCATCGGGAGCCCGCCGATGAACTTCCTGCCGGCCACCGTCGAGGGCAACCAGGTCAAGCTGCCCTTCGGCACCTTCACCATCCCCGAGGAGAAGGCCACGAACGCTCAGGGCAAGGGCCTGCTGATCGCCGGCATCCGACCCGAGCACTTCGATGATGCCGCGGTCATGGGCCCTGGGAAGCCCGCGGGCCCACCAGGAGGTCCGCACGACGGACCCGGCCCCAGGCGATCGACGTTCAGGGCCCAGGTCGACGTCGTGGAGTGGTTGGGCAACGAGGCCTACGCCTACATCCCCTACGAGGCAGAGTCCGAGGTCCAGGAGCAGCTCACGCAGCTCGAACGCGACCTGGAGGGAGAGGGCTTGCACACCCAGCTGGTCGTCTCGCTGGACAGCGCCAGCCGGATCAAGGAGGGCGACGAGGCCGAGATCTGGGTCGACACCTCACAGATCCACCTGTTCGACCCGTCGACGGGCGAGAACCTGACGGTCGACAAGTCGGCGGCGGGGACGATCCCGTCGGAGGCCGCCACCGGGCAGGCAGCGCCGCAGCCGGATGCGGCAGCCTCCACCGGCGAGCAGGAGTCGCCGGCTAACGCTCCCGAGGCCTGATCTGGCGAGTGTCTCCCGGGGCCGGCTTCCGGGAGACACCGACGCCGCCCATCAGCGCGAAGCCTCGGATCCGGACCACCGGGCTGGTCTCGTCGAGCTCGACCGGCGTCTTGTCGTTCGGGCCCGAGTAGCCCCCCATGATCCCGGTGCCCTCCATGATCACGTGGGTGTGCGTGTTCACCTTGATGTCGGCTCCACCCATGATCGCGTTGACCGTGATCACGACCTCGCGGGAGGCGAACTGGGCCCGACGCAGGTCGAGGTCCGCGCCACCCATGAAGCAGTTCACGATCATGTGCTGCGGCACGACCCAGACCCCCTTGCGTTCCAGACCGCTCAGCACCGCCAGGTGTCGTTCCTCGGCGGGTCCGGGCACGACCGGGGACGGCATCGCCCCCGCGGGACGGGCGGGCAGGTCGGCGGGCTTGGCCACCGGCAGGTCGTGGGTGATGGGCACCAGGTCGGCGTAGGTACGGGCGGCGTACGTCGCCTCCAGGCGCTCGTCGAGCTCGTCGAGGTCGATCCTGCCCTCGCCGGCGGCGGTGCGGAGCACCTCGGCGATCCTGTGCCGGTCGTCGTCGGAGATCCGCAGCTGCGAGGGGTCGGGGTCGCTCATGGCGTCAGATTAGACCGCGTTCACGCCGACCACGAGGTCCCGCACGATGGCCTGGTCGACCCGGTGCTCGAAACCTCCGTACGCCGGGGTGTCGCGCGGCTCGAGGCCGGCGTCCGCCAGCGCCGCGAGGGCCTCGGCACGAGGGCAGGTTCGGACGTTGACCGCGACCCCCACCGCTCCACCCGGCTTGAGGAGCCGCACCCATCCGGGCAGTGCCTCGGTCAGCAGGTCGAGGGGACGGCGCTGGAGTCGGCCACCCGAGGCACTGCCGTGCTGCACGCCGTACGGCGCGTCGGTGACGACGACGTCGAAGCTCGCCGCCTTGAACGCCTCCGCGGCCCTGCGGGTGTCGACGAGTGCGGTGCTGACCCGGATCACGTCACCGGCCGCCCACGCCTCCTTGGTGGTGGCGAACCTGACATCGAACCGCCGGCCGAGCGTGCTGCCGTCACGACGCAGTCGCGAGGTCTGTGCTGTGTGCTTGATCCTCTTGTCCTTCAGCCAGCGCGGCAGGAAGGCGGCATACGCGTCGAAGTCGCGCTCGTCGACGTCGAGGCCGGAGGCGTGCCATCCGTACATGAGGGCCTGGTTGAGTGTCGTGCCGCGGCCGCAGAGCGGGTCCAGCACGCGGAGCCGACCGGTCAGCATCCGGCCGGCGCTGCACGAGGACAGGACCGTGACGTTGAGGAGCAGCTTGGTGAACAGCTCCTGCGTCTTGCCCTGGTACTTCAGGATCGTCAGCAGGTCGTCGTCGAGGCAGTCGAGGCGACGTAGGGGAACCGGCCGGAACGTGTCGTCACCGACCCGCTCGAAGAGCGCAAACGCGGTCGAGACGTTGGCGAGATGGGCGAGGTCGTCCTCCTTCAGGTCGCCGGCGAACGTCACGTACTCGACCCCGGCGATCTCCTCGACGATCGCGTCGCCGAGGCGGTCGTCGAGGGCGGTCTCGCCGAGCACCCCGAGCTCGGCGACGGTCAGGCGAGGCGCAGCGGCGGCATACACCCGGTTGGCCGAGGGCGAGACCAGGAGTGCATACCGGGAGGCCATGGCTCCCAGTGTGGTGTGGCCCGGCTCAGTCGCCGAGGCGACCCCCGGTCTCGGTGTCGAACACGTGGACCCCGGCCGGGTCGGGAACGACGTGCACGACGTCCCCCTTGTGTACGGCGCCTCGGGTGCCGGCGCGCACGATCAGGGACTGCGTCTCGCCGCCCACGCGCGTGTTGCCGTGCACGAAGCTGTCTGCTCCGAGCTCCTCGACCATGATCACCTCCACCGACAGTCCGCCCTCGCTCGGCGAGACCAGGCGCATGCTCTCGGGCCGGAGGCCGATCGTCACCGGGCCGCGGATGCGGCCGGCGGTCGCGGCCGGCACCGGCACCTCCATGTCTTCGATCATCGGGCGCCCGTCGCGCAGCGTGGCCTCGATGAGGTTCATCCGCGGCGAGCCGATGAAGCCGGCGACGAACAGGTTGTCGGGCCGGTCGTAGAGCTTCAGCGGCGTGTCGACCTGCTGCAGCTCGCCGAGGTTCATGACCGCCACCCGGGAGCCCATGGTCATCGCCTCGACCTGGTCGTGGGTGACGTAGACGGTGGTGGTCCCGAGCTGCGACTGCAGGGTCGCGATGTCGGCGCGGGTCTGGACCCGCATCTTCGCGTCCAGGTTGGACAGCGGCTCGTCCATGCAGAAGACGGCGGGGTTGCGGACGATGGCCCGGCCCATGGCGACGCGCTGGCGCTGGCCGCCGGACAGTGCGCGAGGCTTCCGCTCGAGGTACTCGGTCAGCCCCAGCATCTTCGCTGCGGTCAGCACGCGTTCCTTGCGCTCCTTGGAGTTCATCTTCGCCATCTTCAGCGCGAAGCCCATGTTGTCCGCGACCGTCATGTGCGGATACAGGGCGTAGTTCTGGAACACCATGGCGATGTCGCGGTCCTTCGGCGGAACGCCGGTGACGTCGCGGTCGTCGATGAAGATCGCACCCGCATCCACGGGCTCGAGGCCGGCCAGCATCCGCAGGGTCGTGGACTTGCCGCAACCGGACGGGCCGACCAGGACCATGAACTCACCGTCTCGAATCTCCAGGTCGAGCCCCGGAACCGCCGGCTTGTCCGAGCCGGCGTACCAGCGCTGTGCCCCCTTGAAGGTCACGGTCGCCATTTACTTCCTCCCTCTGCGCTTCTCCATGCTCTCATCTCAGAGTCCGTTCCGCTCGATGACGCCTGCGTACCAGTGCGCCGAGTCCTTGGGCGTGCGGCGCTGGTCGTCGAAGTCGACGTGGACCAGCCCGAACCGCTTCTCATAGCCCCAGGCCCACTCGAAGTTGTCCATGAGCGACCACACGTAGTATCCACGCACGTCCGCGCCCTGCCGGAGGGCATCATGCACCGCCGTCAGGTGGCTGTGAAGATAGCTGATCCGGTCGGCGTCGTGGACGGTGCCGTCCTCGACGACCTCGTGGGCGCCGAGCCCGTTCTCGGTCACCCGGATCGGGAGGCGGGTCTCGTGGTGCACGCGCAGCAGCAGGTCGGTCAGGCCGGACGGCACGATCGGCCATCCCATCACGGTCTGCGGCCCCGGGATCTCGACGAAGAACGCGCGGTCCGTGCCGGGGAACGGCGTCTGCCGGTCAGCCGACGGGGCACCCACCCGGGCCGGGTTGTAGAAGTTCACGTCGACGAAGTCGAGGGCGGCGCCGATCTCCTCCTCGTCGCCCGGGAGCACGAACGACCAGTCGCTGAGGCCCTCGGTGGTGGCCCGCAGCTCGTCGGAGTAGCCGCCGTGGAACATCGGGTCCAGGAACACGCGGTTCGCGATCAGGTCGACGTGCTCGGCGGCCGCGCGATCCTCGGGCCTGAGGGTCGCGGCCTGCACCTGGTGCAGGTTGAGCGCGACCGAGAGCTCCGCGCTGGCGGGCAGCACGTCCCGCAGGGCGGTCACGGCGCGCCCGTGGGCCAGGTTGAGGTGGTGGGCCGCGCGGAACGCGAGTGAGTTCTGGGTGCGGCCGGGAGCGTGCTCGCCCTTCGCGTAGCCCAGGAACGCCGAGCACCAGGGCTCGTTCAGCGTCGTCACCGCCGGGACCCGGTCACCGAGCTCCTTGCCGATCAGCAGGGCGAAGTCCACGAATCGCTCGGGCACCTCGCGGGACAGCCAGCCACCGGCGTCCCCGACGTCGAGGGTCTGCGGCAGGTCCCAGTGGTAGAGCGTCATCAGCGGTCGGATCCCTCGGTCGAGGAGCCCGTCTACCAGGCGGCGGTAGAAGTCCAGACCTTCCTGGTTCACGCTCCGGCCGTCGGGCATGACCCGGGGCCACGCCACCGAGAAGCGGTACGACGTGATCCCGAGGTCGGCCATCAGGTCGAGGTCCTCGGTCCACCGGTGGTAGTGGTCGCACGCCACGTCGCCCGTGTCGCCGTTCGCCACTGCCCCCGGCGTGTGGCTGAACGTGTCCCAGATGCTCGGGCCACGTCCGCCCTCGGCCACCGCGCCCTCGATCTGGTACGCGGAGGTCGCCGCCCCCCAGATGAATCCTGGTGGGAACTCCTGCTCGGTCATCCCTTCACCGCTCCTTGCATGATTCCGCCGACTATCTGCCTGCCCAGGAGGGCGAAGACGATGAGGACCGGGACCGTTCCGTAGAGGGTGCCGGCCATGATGATGGACTGCTGGGGCGAGTACCCGGTCGCCAGACTCTGGAACGAGACCTGGATGGTGGGGTTCTGCGAGCTGAGCACGATGATCGGCCAGAAGAAGTCGTTCCACGCCATCAGGAACGTCAACATGCCCAGCACCGCCATCGCGGGTCGCACGGCCGGAACGACGACCGACCAGAAGACCCTGAACGGGCCGGCGCCGTCCATGTACGCCGCCTCGATCAACTCGTCCGGGACCGCGCTCGCGACGTACTGACGCATGAAGAAGACCCCGAACGCCGTGCACAGGCTGGGCAGGATCACCGCGGACAGGTGGTTCGCGAGGCCGAACTTCGCCATCAACATGTAGAGCGGGATGACGCCCATCTGGAGCGGCACCATCATCGTCGCCACGCAGATCGCGAGCAGGATGGCCGAGCCGCGGAACCGCAGCTTGGCGAAGGCGAAGCCGGCCAACGTGCAGAAGGCGACGGTGCCGAGGGTGATCGCGCCCGAGACGATCACGGAGTTGACCAGGCCCAGGTTCAGCGGCGCCAGGTCGAGAGCCTTCTTCACATTGTCGAAGATCGAGGAGTTGGGAAGGAGTGGTGGCGTCTTGGCCGCCATCTCGGCGTTCGTGTGCGACGCCATCACGATCGTGTAGTAGAGGGGGAAGACCGAGATGAGGGTGACGAAGCCGATCGCCGTGTAGGTGAACCAGTTGGCCTTGAGGACGCCGCTGCTCGCTGAACCGTTCATCGGGCGGTCACCTCCGGCATGGCCACCGCGATCGCCTCGGCGGTCGCGCGCTTACGCCTACCGCCGCCCGCGCGCACTTCGCGCCGTCGGGCTATCAGCAGGTTGAGCGCCACTGCGGCCACGATGATCAGGAACATCGTCCATGCGGTGGCGGACGCCAGGCCGAGACGGTCGTAGCTCCACCCCTGTTGGTACATGAGCAGCCCGAGGGTCTGGTACTGGTTCTGTGTTCCACCGTCGGGCAGGCCGTTGTGGTAGAGCAGGGGTTCACCGAACAGCTGGGCGGCGCCGATCGTCGACACGATGATCGTGAACAGGATGGTCGGCCGCAGACCGGGCAGCGTCACGTGCCGGAACTGCGCCCAGCGTGAGGCGCCGTCGATCGCCGCCGCCTCGTAGAGATCGCCGCTGATCGCCTGCATGCCGGCCAGGTAGATCAGTGCGTTGTATCCGGTCCAGCGCCAGGTGACGATCGTCGACACAGCGATCTGCGAGGGCCATTTGGAGCCCTGCCAGTCGACGGTGGGCAGGTGGACAGCATGGAGGGTCCAGTTGATCAGACCGAGGTGGGGGTCGAACAGCTCGGTGAAGATCACGGTCGCTGCGGCCAGGCTGGTCGCGTACGGCATCAGGATGGCGACCCGGAAGAAGGTACGTCCGCGCAACGAGTAGTTGAGCAGGTGGGCGATCCCGAGGGCCATGCACAGCTGCGGGACCGTCGAGATGATCCCGATCGTGATCGTGTTCTTGAACGCGTTCCAGAAGAAGTGGTTCGTGAACAGGTTGCGGTAGTTCTCCAGCCCCACCCAGTTGGACTGGTTGTAGGTCGAGAGCCGGGTGTCGTGGAGGGAGACCCACGCGGTCGCGATCCAGGGGTAGACGCTGAAGGCCGCGAACACGATGAAGAACGGCAGGATGTAGACGTAGGCGATGCGTCGTCCTGGGAGGCGGCTGGTGCTGCGCTCGCGTGGTGCTGAGGGTCGGGATACGGCGACCTCGGTCTGCTGTACGGCGGTCATGACTACCTTTCGTCGGCCTGTCGGCTCATTGGCCGGGTCGGCCGTTTCCTGAGGCCGTCTCGGCCGTCATACATCGAACCCCGGGAACCGGGCCCCCGCCC
>JAFMQY010000246.1 GCA_017354415.1 Nocardioides sp. | reverse complement strand
GATCACAAGCAGTGGCGTGGTCTGGCCACCCGCTACGACAAGCTCGCCGCTGTTTACCGAGGAGGCGTCGTCCTGCGCGCGATCACCCTCTGGCTTCGTCAATAAGGAGACACGCCCTAGCTGGCCTTCTTCTTGGCCGCCTTCTTCGCGGTCGTCTTCTTGGCGGCCTTCTTGGCGGGCTTCTTCTCGGTCTGGGCCTCCTCCTCGGTCGTGGCCTCGCCACGCGCGGTCTTCGCGGCGTCCACCGACCGTTGGAGCGCCGCCAGGAGGTCGACGACCTCGCCGGAGGACTTGGTGGACACCGGGGTCCGCTTGACCTCGCCGCCCTCGATCTTGCTCTTCACCAGCTCCTCGACGGCTTCCGCGTAGTCGTCCTCGAACTCGCTCGGCTCGAAGTCGCCGGCCAGCGTCTCGACCAGCATGTTCGCCATCGAGACCTCGGCGGCCTTGACCTCGCCCGTCTCCACCGAGAAGTCGGGGGTGCGGATCTCGTCCGGCCACATCATCGTCTGCATCACGATCACGTCGTCCTTCACGCGTAGCACGCCGACCGTGGTGCGTTGACGCAACGCCACGGTGACGATCGCCATCCGATCGGCGTCCAGGAGCGCCTGACGGAGCAGTGCATAGGGCTTGGCTCCGGTCTTCTCCGGCTCGAGGTAGTAGCTCTTCTCCAACAGCATCGGGTCGATCTGGTCGCTGGGCACGAACTTCTCGACCGCGATCTCGCGCGACGACGCGCTCGGCAGTGAGGCCATGTCATCCTCGGTGAGGATGACCATCTCGCCGTCCTCGGTCTCGTAGCCCTTGGCGATGTCGGCGTACTCGACCTCCTCGCCGTCGATCGAGCACACCCGCTGGTACCGGATCCGGCCGCCGTCGGTCGCGTGCACCTGCCGGAACGAGACGTCGTGCGACTCCGTCGCCGCGTACAGCTTCACCGGCACGCTGACCAGTCCGAACGACACCGCGCCCTTCCAGATCGCACGCATCTCATACCTCCGTGTGCTCGTCGGATGCGGACCCTCCCGGTCCAGTATCGATGGTCACGCGCGTGAACGCACGCGGCTACGTCGGTGCCGGCGCCGTCGGTCGAGCTGTCGAGACCACGGTGCCTGACAGGATTGCCCGCATGCGCCCCATGCTCGCGACCCGCGGCACGCACGTGCCGAGCGGCGAGGAGTGGCAGCACGAGGTGAAGTGGGACGGGATGCGCGTGCTCGTCGACGTGCGCGAGGGCCACGCCCGGCTGTTCAGCCGCAACGAGAACGACGCGACGGTCTCGTTCCCGGAGCTGGCCGGTCTCCCGGTGGGCGACGCCCTGCTCGACGGTGAGGTGGTCGCCTTCGCCGACGGCCTGCCGAGCTTCGCCGCCCTCGCCGAGCGGATGCACGTCTCGCGGGCCGATCGAGCCCGCCGGCTGGCCGAGCGGCTCCCGGTCACCCTGCTGGTCTTCGACCTGCTCCGGGTGGAGGGGCGTGAGCTGCTCGCAGAGCCGCTCAGCTCTCGCCGCGCGAGACTGGTCCACCTCGACCTGAACGACGACCGCTGGCAGACCCCGCCGGTGTACGACGACGGGCAGATGCTGTTCGAGGCGACGTACCAGCAGGAGCTCGAAGGGGTCGTCAGTAAGCGCCTGACCAGCCGCTACCACCCAGGTCAGCGCAGCAAGGACTGGCTGAAGTTCGCCCACCGACGGCGCGAGTCCTTCGTCGTCGGCGGCTGGCGCCCGGAGACCGACTCCTGGGACCGGCTGGGCGCCGTGCTCCTCGGCCAGCCGACCGCCGACGGCCTTCTGTATCGCGGGCGGGTCGGCAGTGGCATCGCCGGCCGCAAGGCAGTCGTGCTGCGCGAGGTGCTGGCCGGCCTCACTCGCGCGACCGCGCCGTTCGTCGACGATGTCCCCAGGATCGACGCCCTGGGGGCGACCTGGGTGGAGCCGGTGCTCGTCGTCGACGTCGAGTCCCTCGGCCCGTCCGCGCAGGGCCGCATCCGCCAGCCGGCGTACATCGGTGTCCGTTCCGACCTCTCCCCGGAGGATCTGAGATGAGAAAGCTCTGGCTCCTGCCCGTCGTCCTGCCCCTCGTCGCCTCGGTCCTGGTGCTCGTGCCCGGAGCGGCGCAGGCGTCGGTCCTCCACCATCGACTCGGCGGCGTGCGCGTGGCGCTTCGGCCGGGAACGCGGCAGGTCGTGACCGTCAACCACACCCGCGGCTACCACGCCCGGGTGGCGTTCTGGGTCAAGCAGGCCGGAGGCTGGCACCGGGTGTACGCCGTCCGCGACGGTCGGATCGGGTACGGCGGGCTGGTCGCTCCACACCAGCGGGTGCAAGGCACCGGGACCACACCTCTCGGCACGGTCCGGCTGATCTCCGCCTTCGGCTCGCATCGGCGGGCCGCGAGCTGGAACCTGCCGTACCGCCGGATCCGCAAGGGCGACTACTGGGTGGAGGACAACCGGTCGCGGTACTACAACCGCTACCGCAACAAGTCCCAGGGCGGCTTCCGCTGGTGGATCCCGGCGGACAAGGTGAACAGCTCCGAGAGGCTGCGCTCCTTCCCGGTCCAGTACGAGTTCTCCGTGGTCACCAGCTACAACCACCGGCAGGTGCGGCACCGCGGCGCGGGGATCTTCCTGCACGTGAACGGCAGCGGCGCTACTGCCGGGTGCGTCAGCGCCCCGCGGGCCTTCCTGGTGCGGATGATGAAGCGCCTCGCCCCACGCCTGCACCCGGTGATGGGGGTCGGGAGATGACTCACCCCACGACGTTCTGCTCCTCGCCCACGTCGGTCCTCCGTCGGACAACGCCGCGGGGACCCCGATGACTCCGAGCGGAGAGGAGGTCCGGGTCGACGTCGAGGGTCGCACGCTCAAGCTGTCGAACCTCGACAAGGTCCTCTACCCCCGGAGCGGCACGACCAAGGGGGAGGTGCTCAACTACTACGCCCAGGTCTCTCCGGTGCTGTTGCCGCTGCTCCGGGACCGGCCGGTCACGCGCGTGCGGTGGCCGCACGGGGTCGAGCAGGACCGCTTCTTCGAGAAGAACACCCCGAACGGCACGCCGCGCTGGGTCCGGACCGCCGAGGTGCCCACGACCGGCTCGCGCGGCGAGAGCCGCCACGGCGACACCCTCGTCTTCCCGATCATCGACGACCTGGCCACGCTGACCTGGGCGGCCAACCTGGCCGCTCTCGAGCTGCACGTCCACCAATGGACCGTCGGCACGGACGGCAGGCCCCGGGGCGCGGACCGGCTCGTGATCGACCTGGACCCGGGCGAGCCGGCCGGGCTGCACGAGTGCTGCCAGGTCGCACTGCTGGTCCGCGACAAGCTGGCCGAGCGCAAGCTGGACGCTCGGCCGGTGACCAGTGGCAGCAAGGGCCTGCACATGTACGCCCACCTCCCTCGCCGTACCGAGTCCGACAAGGCGACCGCCATGGCCAAGGAGATCGCCGAGGAGCTCCAGGCCGCCCATCCGAAGCTGGTCACCGCGACGATGACCAAGGCCAGGCGGTCGGGGAGGGTGTTCCTGGACTGGTCGCAGAATGCCGGCTCGAAGACCACGGTCTCGCCGTACTCCCTGCGCGGCCGTGAGCGTCCCACCGTCGCGACACCTGTGGCCTGGGACGAGGTCGAGGAGGGCGCCGGGGACCCGCTCGGGCTCGAGCAGTTCCGGTACGACGAGGTGCTCGCGCGCGTGCAGGACCACGGCGACCTCTTCACTGCCTGAACCCGCTCAGGCGGCCAGCCTGTCCACTCCCGGTCCGGTCAGCCGACGTACGGCGGCGTCGGTCCGACCGGTCACCAGGAGCAGCAGCGTGGCGAGGGGACCCTCGACGACCTCCCCGTCACCCGCGTCCACCGGGGCATCGGTCGCCACCAGCCGCACTCCACGCAGCCGCCTCTTGGCCCAGAACGGCCAGCCCATCATCCAGACCCGCTCGAACGACGCGACGCCCGCATCCGTCGGCACCGGCCGATCGATGCCGAGCGGCACCGCGATGTCCTGGGTGTGGACGTAGCAGTCCATCAGCAGGTTCTTGGCGTTGGTCAGGGGCGGCATCGACCTGGACTCGGCGTCGCGTCGCAGCACCGCGACGAGCTCCTCGGTCGGCCGGGCGGCGTAGGCGATCGCCACGTCGCGGCCGAAGTCCCACAGCCGCCCGTGGGCTCGGACCATCCCGTTCACGATCGCGCCCATCCGAGGCTCGGTGGGCGTCATCGCGACGTGTGCCGCGACGTCGCGGACGCGCCACTGTGCGCACAACGACGGCTGCTCCCACTGCTCCGGCGTGAGGCGCTCCAAGAGGTCGGCCAGGTCGCGCCTGCCCGACGCGAGCCACCTCCAGCGTTCCTCGACCTCCACGGCTTCTCCGTTATGATAGTCAGAAGTTCTGACTAGTTTGCTCCACACGACACCAGGGCGCAAGGGGGTCCCCGTGCCCGAGCCGAGCCTCGGCATCCTGCTCTTCGTCGCCCACCGCGAGCTCGAGCGTCGCGTGCTCGACGGGGTGCGCGCCGCCGGCTTCGACGTGACGCTTGCCCAGTCGCGGGTCTTCCAGCGGCTCGACGAGGGAGGCTCACGCATCACACACCTCGCGGAGTCGGCCGGGGTGACCAAGCAGACCGCGGGATACCTGGTCGACCAGCTGGAGGAGGCCGGCTTCGTCGAGCGGGTCCCGGATCCGAGCGACGCCCGGGCGCGCCTGGTCCGGGTCACGTCACGCGGGCGGGAGGCGGTCGCGGTCGCCCGGCCGATCGAGGCCCAGGTGTACGCCGAGTGGGCGGCGTACGTCGGCGTCCGCGACTTCGAGCGGCTGGCCGACACGCTGGCCAGGCTTCGCCCGATCACCGACCCCTACGCCTGAAAGCCGGCCCTCGGGCGGCGGCGTCCGTGCCTCCTTGTCAGGCCAGCATCCGCCTGACCGTGTCCTCGGCGTACCGGCGCATGGCGGCGTCCACCTGGTCCCGTTCACCGGTGAGCAGGAGGTCGTGCAGGA
>JAFMQY010000117.1 GCA_017354415.1 Nocardioides sp. | reverse complement strand
GCGCCGGGCGGCACCTGGTGCAGGTGGTCGACCCCGACGCCGAGGACCGCACGCTCGAGTTGCAGCTGGCCCGGGAGGAACGCGCCGCCCACACCTCGCGGTTCCTGTCCATCGTCACTGACGGCGCCGGCGGGGTCCGGGTCACGGGCCGCGGCACGGCCGAGGACGGCGCCCTGCTCACAGCCGCCCTCCTCCCGCTCACGACTCCCTCCCCGGCCGTCGGCGACGAACCCGACGCCGACCGCGACGTCGTGCACCACCCGCGTGACCACGGCGCCCGCATGTGGGACGCCCTGGTGACCGTGGCCCAACACGCCCTGGACACCGACCAGCCCCCGGAGTCCCACGGCGCCCCGGCCAGGCTCCTGGTCACCATCAGCCTGGACGCCCTGCGCGAGGGCCTGGCCGACGCCGCCCACACCGCCCAGGCCGAGGTCACCGGTCTCACCGGCGCCGGGACCGGCACGGGACTGACCGGTGACGGCGCCGAGATCTCCGCCTCCACCCTCCGGCGACTGGCCTGCGACGCCGAGATCATCCCCGCCGTCCTCGGCGCCCACGGCGAACCCCTGGACGTGGGCCGAACCCGCCGGCTGGTCACCCACGCGATGTGGGTCGCACTCATCCTCCGAGACCGACACTGTGCCTTCCCCGGCTGCGACCGGCCACCGATGATGTGCCACGCCCACCACCTCATCCCCTGGATCACAGGTGGAAAGACCAAACTCCCGAACCTGGTGTTGCTGTGCGGCCACCACCACCGCGTCATCCACGACTCACCCTGGAAAGTCAGACTCAACCCCGACGACTCGAAACCCGAATTCCTGCCACCCCCCAAACCCGGGGCACCGAGAAACTGGATCCGACATAGACCACGGCTCGAGTGACGACTGGTGTCCGACACGGCGGCTCGTGCGTTAGCGTGACGCACTCACCGTCAGTCCAGGTGGCGTACCCGTCCCGGAGGTCGTGACATGCGCATTCTGTTCGCGGACAAGGTTCCCGAGCAGACGCTCCACGACCTTGAGGCGCACGGCCACGAGTGCGCGCTGGAGCCCGATCTGAGCGCCGAGGACCTGGTGGAACGGATCGCGGGGTACGACGTGCTCGTCGTACGCAGCACGAAGGTCCGGCGTGCGGTGTTCGAGGCCGCGGACCGGCTGGTGCTCGTGATCCGCGCCGGCGCGGGCACCAACACCATCGACACCGACGCGGCTGCAGAGCGCGGGGTGTTCGTCAGCAATGTCCCGGGGCGCAACGCAGCGGCGGTCGCCGAGCTGACGATGGGGCTGCTGCTGGCAGTCGACCGGCGGATCGCCGACAACGTCGCGGACGTCCGCCGGGGCAGGTGGGACAAGAAGACCTACGGCAAGGCCGAGGGGTTGCTGGGTTCGACGATGGGGATCCTCGGGCTCGGCTCGATCGGGTTCCTGGTGGCCGAGCGCGCGGCTGCGTTCGGGATCCGAGTGCAGTCGGTCGCCAAGGAGGGACGGTCGGCTGCCACCGTGGCGCGGGCGGAGGAGCTCGGAATCACGATGTGCGGCTCCCTGGAGGAGCTGGTGGACACCTCCGACATCATCTCGCTCCACGTGCCCGCGAGCCCCGACACCAAGCACCTCGTCGACAAGACCTTCCTGTCGCGGATGAAGGACGGCGCGATCCTGCTCAACACCTCGCGCGGCGACGTCGTCGACGAGGCAGCGCTGCTGTCGGCGCTGGACGAGGGACGGGTGCGGGCGGGGCTGGATGTGTTCGACAGCGAGCCAGGATCCGGTCAGGCCGAGTGGGACTCGCCCCTCGCGAAGCACCCCGCCGTCGTGGCGACCCACCACATCGGTGCCTCCACCGCACAGGCCCAACGGGCCATCGCGGAAGGCGTGACCGAGATCGTGGACGCGTTCATGACCGGCGAGGCGCGCAACTGCGTCAACCTCGACCCCCACCGCTTGGGGTCGATCGCGCTGACCGTGCGCCACCTCGACCGGGTGGGCATGCTGGCGGAGGTGCTCGACTTGCTCAGTGCCGCGCATCTCAACGTCCAGCACATGGTCAACCGCGTCTTCCGGGGTGGCAAGGCCGCAGTCGCGTTCATCGACGTGGAGGGGGACGTCTCCGACGAGCTACTGGATGCCCTCCGCGCGATCCGGGGCGTGCTCGGCATCTCGGTCGTGGCACTGGACGAGGGCGCCACGTCCACGCCATGAGCAGCCCGATGACCGATGTCCGCCTCTTCCCCGCACGCCTCGTCCGTCAGGACTGGGCGCGGCGCACCGTGACCGCCATGTCGGACTCGCAGGACGAGTCGGGCGTCGACCTCTACCAGGTCGCGGTCGACCCCGCTGCCTACCAGGACTCTCCCGTGGCGCTGTACGTCTACCGCCAGACCAGAGGCGACGCGACGTACACGGGGATCGTCTGCGACGTCGCTGTCCAGGCCATCGCCGACGGGCGGGTGCGCGGGCACGAGGCCGTGCATCAGCTGCGCGTGGACGCGCTCATCTGGCACCACGCCCGGACCGACGGTCCGCCCGCACTCGTGTCCCTCCTGCACCACGCGGGGCCGGAGTTCAGGCGCGCAGTCGCGGGAGCCCAACAGACCGAGCCGGTGCTGGACTTCGCGGGACCCGGCGGTTTCCAGCAGACCCTGTGGCGGCTCGACGACAGCCCCGCGACGCGGGCACTGGCGGACGAGGTGGCTGCCGCCGAGCTCTACATCGCCGACGGTCATCACCGCGTCGCGGCCGCGCTCGAGGAGTGGCGACTCGCGGACAAGCCGCCCGGGGCCGGCCTGCTGTGCGTGGTGCACCCGATGGATGGGCTGAGCCTGTCGTCGTTCCACCGTTGGGTTTCCGGGCCGGTCGACGTCGTACGCCTGCTCGAACTGCTCGACAGGGAGTTCGACGTCCTGGAGGTCGCCGAGCAGCCGGCTCCGTCCGTCGGCTCGATGGGCCTGTACGCCGGGTCCCACTGGTACGAGATACGCCTCCCGGCCACTCGACCTGCCGGGGCCGCCGGCCTCGACGTGACGATCCTGCAGAGCCACGTGCTCGACCGCCTCGACCCGGCGCCGCCCGGCCGGGTCCGCACCATCGACACCATCCCGGCAGCAACACCGCTGGATGAGCTCCTCCCCAGATGCGACTTCGACAGGGCCGCACTGTTCACGCTGGCGCCGCCACCGGCCGAGACCCTGATCGAGGTGGCCGACGCCGGCCAGGTGATGCCGCCGAAGACGACGTACTTCCAGCCGAAACCCGCCGCCGGGATCTTCCTGCGCCGCTGACTCGCGGTCCCACCGCCGCGAGTCGGCACGCTCGCTCCCCGGACCGGCGGTGACACGTCGTACTCCGCGCTCTGTTACGGTGTGGGGGTCATGACGCGCAGCACCCTCCTCCTTCGCTGCCGCAGCGGGGTCTGACAGGCCGGACCTCCTCGCTGCGGAGTGATCGCGTGCGCGCCGGCCACCACCCGCAGACCAGCGAGCAGGACCGGATCATGACTCTCCAGCATTCAGGCTTCACGAACACCCAGCAGCCCAGCCCGATGCCGTTCGGGCGCTATCGCGCCTTCGAGCCGATCGACCTGCCCGACCGCACGTGGCCGGCGAACCGGATCACCCACGCCCCGCGATGGCTGTCCACTGACCTGCGCGACGGCAACCAGGCGCTGATCGACCCGATGAGCCCGGCCCGCAAGCTCCGGATGTTCGACCTGCTCGTGCAGATGGGGTACAAGGAGATCGAGGTCGGCTTCCCGAGTGCGAGCGAGACCGACTTCGCGTTCGTCCGGCAGCTCGTCGAGCAGGACCGCGTCCCGGAGGACGTGACGATCTCGGTGCTGACGCAGGCCCGTGAGGACCTGATCGAGCGGACCGTTCACTCGCTGGTCGGGATCCACCACGCCAACATCCACCTGTACAACGCGCTGGCCCCGCTGTTCCGGCGGGTGGTGTTCCGGGCGACCCCGGACGAGATCAAGGACATCGCGGTGCGCGGCACCGAACTGGTGATGAAGCACTCCGAGAACGTGCTCGGCCAGACGATCATCGGCTACGAGTACAGCCCCGAGATCTTCACCGGGACCGAGCTGCCCTTCAGCGTCGAGGTCTGCGAGGCCGTCAGCGACGTCTGGCAGCCCGACGACGGGCGCGAGATCATCCTCAACCTGCCCGCCACCGTCGAGATGGCCACACCGAACGTGTACGCCGACCAGATCGAGTGGTTCGGCCGCCAGCTGACCCGGCGCGAGTTCACGACGATCTCGCTCCATCCACACAACGACCGCGGGACCGCGGTCGCGGCCACCGAGCTGGCGATGATGGCCGGCGCCGACCGCGTCGAGGGCTGCCTGTTCGGGCACGGTGAGCGCACCGGCAACGTCTGCCTGGTGACCCTGGGCATGAACCTGTTCAGCCAGGGGATCGACCCGCAGATCGACTTCTCCGACATCGACGAGATCCGCCGGACCGTCGAGTGGTGCACTCAGCTACCCGTGCACCCACGGCACCCCTACGCCGGCGACCTGGTCTACACGGCGTTCTCGGGCTCCCACCAGGACGCGATCAAGAAGGGGCTGGAGGACCTCGAACGCCGGGCGTCGGAGACCGGCCGTCCGGTCGAGGAGCTGCCCTGGGAGGCGCCGTACCTGCCGATCGACCCGAAGGACGTGGGCCGCTCCTACGAGGCGGTGATCCGGGTCAACAGCCAGTCGGGCAAGGGTGGCGTCGCCTACGTGCTCAAGGCCGAGCACAAGCTCGACCTGCCGCGCCGGGCACAGATCGAGTTCTCCCGTGTCATCCAGGAGCGCACCGACGCCGAGGGCGGCGAGATCACCCCGGGCGAGATCTGGGAGACCTTCACCGAGGAGTACCTCTGGCGCGAGTCCCCGCTGAAGCTCAACTCCGTGCACACCTCGTCGGCGGCCGGTGAGAAGGACCGCCTCGACGTCAACGTGTACGTCGACGGCGAGCTCCACGCCCTCTCCGGCGAGGGCAACGGCCCGATCGCTGCGTTCGTCGACGCGATCAACGGGGTCGAGCGGCCCTCCGGCTCCTTCGACGTGCGGGTGCTCGACTACCACGAGCACGCGCTGAGCGCGGGCGGTGACGCCATCGCCGCGGCGTACGTCGAGTGCGCGGTGACCGACAGGGACGGCGAGACCCAGGTGCTCTGGGGCGTCGGGCTCGACCCCAACATCGTCACCGCGTCCCTGAAGGCCGTGATCAGCGCCGTGAACCGCGCAGGGTGACCCCGGTCAGACAGGGCCTGGCCGGGGTCGTGGTGACGCGTGTCTGTTCAGGCGGTACGGCGTGCCCGGGAGCGGCGCACGACCAGATAGATGAGCGACACCAGGAAGCCGAGGGCGGTGAGCAGGAACAGGATCCACCCCGTGCTGCCGAGCCAGGTGCGCCCGTTCTCCCAGAACGTGCCCGACTGTCCGGACGCGCTCAGCATGAAGCCGAAGGCCAGCGCGAGCTGGGTGGCCAGGGTGCGGATGGGGTGGTCGACGAGCTGGTGACGCATGGTTCTCCTCCGATCAAGAGCGGCCGGTCGCCGCGGTTGACCCAACTGTCGCGGCGTCGGCCGCTCCGGAGCAGGGACCGCTGTCCCGGGGGATCCGGGGTAGCAGCTGGCCTGGCTGATCGTGGCGGTGGTGCCCGAGCTGGTCGTGGCGCCGTACAACTCTCCGTGGGTCGAGTTCGCGGCCAACGTGTTGACCGCCGCGGCGCTGGCGATCGGAATCCTTCGTCACCAGCTCTTCTGCCGCGATCCGGAGGGGTCGGGCTCTTCTCGATGCGGCAGCGTGCCGAGGCCGTGGGCGGCACCCTCAGCGTCGAACGTGCTGTGGGCAAGTGGGCCGACGGCTCGGAGCTCGTCTCCACCATCCAGGCCCTGGCCGCCGGCGGCGCCGTGTTCGGACCTTCGGTGGCACGCCGCATCGTGGGCCACTACCTGGACAGCAGCCAACAGCTGCGCAGCGGCGCCTTTCCCGAGCTCACCCGCCGTGAGCGTGAGGTCCTCGACATGGTTGCGGCCGGCCACCGCAACTCAGTGGTCGCGACAAAGCTCGGGCTCTCGGAGAAGACGGTCCGCAACCATCTGTCGTCCATCTTGCTCAAGTTGCAGGTCGAGGACCGCTCCGCGGCGATCGTCCAGGCCCGCGAGACCGGGCTCGGACGCTCCGACGGCGCAACCTGAGCCGGACTCACGTGCCTTGGTGCTGCAGCACCATCAGCTCGACGTGCTGGTCCGAGCCGGGACGCAGCGGCTGGAGCTCGCCGGTTGCGACGAAGCCGTAGCGCTCGTACGCCGTCCGGGCGCTCGCGTTGGCGACGTTGACGTCGAGCTGGGCACGCGTGCCGGGAGGGATCAGGGCGTCGAGGATGGTGCGGGCGTGTCCTCGGCCGCGGTGGGCAGGTTCGGTCCACATGCCCCACAGGTGCGGGGTGCCCGCGTTGTCGAAGATCCCGCCCATGGCGACCGGGTGCGGATCGAACACGACGTACACGGGCCCGGTCAGCCGCCGCCTCCACTCGGCCTCGGTGAACGCCTGCTCGCGGTCGAGGGTCGAGCCGAAGGCGTCCGGGGAGTCAGCAAGAGAGCGCAGCCGGATGTCGCGGAAGTCCTGCCAGTCCTCGGGCCCCAGCCGTCGCAGCGCCGCCATGCGCTCAGGCTGGCAGGTGGCACGGGCCGAAGCGACTAGATTTCGTTGACATGTTGGTCTCGGAGCGGGTCGGCCAGTTCTTCTTCGACAGCGGCTCGGGCAAGGAACGGCTCGAGTACACCGAGTACGGCGCCGGGCGGCACTGGGTCGTGCTGCTCCACGGCCAACTGATCCCACGGCGGATGCACCAGCCGCTGGCCCGGGCCCTGGCCGGCGAGGGTCTGCACGTCGTCACCCTCGACCTGCTCGGACACGGGCGCTCCGACCGTCCGGCCGACCCGCTGGTGTACTCGATGAGCGCGTTCGGCGACCAGGTCGTGGCGCTGCTCGACCACCTCCGCGCGGACCAGGCCGTGATCGGGGGGACGTCGCTGGGCGCGAACGTGTCCCTGGAGGTGGCGGCCGCGTCGCCGGACCGGGTCCGGGGCCTGATCATCGAGATGCCGGTGCTCGACAACGCCCTCGATGCCGCGATCGTGGCCTTCGTCCCGCTCATGTTCGCTGCGCGGTACGCGCCGATCACGGTGAACGGCGTACGCATGCTGACCCGTCCCGTGCCTCGCGGGCTCGTGCCGTTCTGGGCCGGGATCTGGCTCGACACCATGGACCAGCGCGCCGACTCCGTGGCGGCGATGCTGCACGGGACCATCTTCGGCCGCGTCGCCCCGTCGTCGCGGCAGCGTCGGCAGATCACGGCGCCGGCGATGATCGTCGGCCACACCGCCGACCCGATCCACCCGTTCGCCGACTCGCGGATGCTGGCCGACGAGCTGCCCGGGTCGGAGTTCGTGCGGGCGAGCAGCATCCTGGAGTGGCGTTTCCGCCCGGACCGGCTGAACCAGAAGGCCATCGAGTTCTCGCAGCGATGCTGGGAGACACCGGGCCGGGGTCGCCGTACCGCGACGTGAAGCACGGCAGAATGGACCGGTGCCCCTCTATCGCGACGAGGCGATCGTCCTGCGTACCCACAAGCTGGGTGAGTCGGACCGCATCATCACCCTGCTGACGCGTCAGCACGGGCGGGTGCGCGCGGTGGCGAAGGGTGTGCGTAAGACGACCTCCCGGTGGGGGTCCCGGCTCGAGCCGTTCACCCACGTCGACCTCCAGCTGGCCGAGGGGCGCAACCTCGACGTGGTCACCCAGGCCGACACCTTGGACGCCTTCCCGGCCCGGTTGGGCGACCACTACGACCGCTACACCGCGGGCACGGTGATGCTCGAGACCGCGGACCGGCTGGTCCCCGAGGAGAAGGAGCCCGCCCTCCAGCAGTTCCTGCTGCTGGTCGGCGGCCTGCGCGCCATGACCTCGGGCGACCGGGCACCAGCGCAGGTGCTGGACTCCTACCTCCTCCGGTCACTCGCAGTGGCCGGCTACGCGCCGTCGTTCACCCACTGCGCCCGTTGTGGTGACCCCGGTCCCCATCGGTGGTTCTCGCCGGCGGCCGGTGGTGCGCTGTGCGCCGACTGCCGGGTGCCTGGCTCGGCCTCCCCGTCGGCCGGGACGCTGGACGTGCTGGGAGCGTTGCTCGCGGGGGACTGGCCGGGGGTCGAGGCCGCGGATCAGCGTCACCTCCGCGAGGCGTCGGGGCTGGTGGCCGCCTTTCTGCAGTGGCACCTCGAGCGCGGCCTGCGCTCCCTGGAGCACGTCGAGCGATGACCCGTCGCAGCACCCGGCGTCGCGACGTACGTCCGCCCAACCCGCACCCGTCCGGCGCTCGTCCTCCCGACATCCCGCCGGAGTTCGTCCCCCGACACGTCGCGATCACGATGGACGGGAACGGGCGCTGGGCCAAGGCGCGGGGGCTGCCGAGGACGAAGGGCCACGAGATGGGGGAGGCCGCGCTGTTCGACGTCGTCGAGGGCGCGATCGAGATCGGCGTACAGGCGATCTCGGCGTACGCCTTCTCGACCGAGAACTGGACGCGCTCGCCTGAGGAGGTCCGCTTCCTGATGGGCTTCAACCGGGACGTGATCCGGCGCCGGCGTGACGAGATGCACGAGATGGGCGTGCGGGTGACATGGTCGGGCCGGGCGCCGCGACTCTGGAGGTCGGTGATCAGAGAGCTCCAGGTCGCCGAGGAGCTGACGCGAGGGAACGACGTCATGACCCTCAACATGTGCGTCAACTACGGCGGCCGCGCCGAGCTCGCCGACACCGCCCGCTCCATCGCGCGGGAGGCCGCCGCGGGCCGGCTCGATCCGGAGAAGGTCGACGAGAAGACCTTCGGGCGGCACCTGTACGTCCCGGACCTGGGTGAGGCCGACATGCTCTGGCGTACGTCGGGCGAGAACCGGCTGTCCAACTTCATGCTCTGGCAGGCGGCGTACGCCGAGCTGGTCTTCACCGACATCCTGTGGCCCGACGTCGACCGGCTGGCGCTCTGGAAGGCGATCGAGATCTACGCTCAGCGGGACCGGAGGTTCGGCAAGGCCTGACGTCGCACCCGGTGGGGCGTAGCGTGACAGCCCAGCCAGTGGCCGCGAGGTGCCGAGGAGCCCCGGAAGAGGGCGCTGGACATGCGGGGAGGTCGACGGTGCCGGTGATGCCGCTGATGTCCCAGCTGGTCCGCCGTTG
Organism: Nocardioides sp.; assembly: GCA_017354415.1. GTDB lineage: Bacteria > Actinomycetota > Actinomycetes > Propionibacteriales > Nocardioidaceae > Nocardioides. Next base: position 2,905 of record JAFMQY010000117.1, on the reverse strand, counting down.
GGGTGTCCGGGTCGTCAGTCTCGTGCTCACCGCTATCGGGCTGTACGTGGTCTTTCCCGGCCTGTTGACGCTGTTCGGCTCGTGGCCGAGGCTGCGCGACGTCGACCTCTGGTGGTTCGTGGTCGTGGTGGCCCTCGTCGTCGGCAGCATGGTCTCGCTGTGGTGGCTGACCCGGCTGGCGCTCCAGCGACGGACCGGTCCCGACGGCGAATGGACGACGGTGGGTTGGGGGACGGCGGCGTCGGCGCATCTGGCCGGCAACGCGGCCGGGAAGATCGTCCCCGGCGGACCCGCGACGGCCGGGGTCGTGCAGGCGCGACTGCTCATCCAGTCCGGCCAGCCGGCCAGCGAGGTCGCGTCGGCGATCACCGCGATGGGTCTGCTGACCACCGGGATCCTCCTCCTGCTGCCGGTCCTGACAGTCCCGGCCCTGCTGATCGGCCCCGAGCCGGCGAAGCAGGTCGAGCTCGGGCTGCTGGCGTCGCTGGTGGTCGCCGTGGTGATGGTCGGCCTGAGCACCGCGATCCTGGTGTGGACCCCGTTCGTGGTGGCGGTGGGCAAGGTGGCCGGTCAGCTGCTGCACTTCCTGCACGGGGACGCGACACCGGACTCGGTCGCCAAGGCCCTGGTCGCGTCCCGGGACCGGGTCGCGGCGTCCTTCGATGGTCGCCGCACACGTTCGGTCGTCGCCGCCGCGGGCAACCGGATGTTCGACTACGCCGCCCTCGTCGCCGCCCTCGGCGCACTCGGCGTCCATGCCCGGGCGTCCGAGGTGATGATGGCGTACGCCGTCGCCCAGGCGCTGGCGCTGATTCCGATCACCCCTGGTGGACTCGGTTTCGTGGAGTCCGGCCTGACCACGCTGCTGGTCCTGGTCGGCGTGTCCGCGGACCAGGCGGTGCTCGCGACCCTGCTCTACCGCCTGGCCGCCTTCTGGCTGCCGATCCCGCTCGGCGCATTGGCCTGGACGGGCTGGCGGATCAACCTGCACCTGACCCGTCTCCGGCATCCAGCGGGCAAGTCGGAGGCGTTGGACTGAGTCCGCCGAGCTCCGACCCTCAGCCCTTGCGGCAGTCCGCACAGGTCCCGACGATCTCCAGCGTGTGGGAGAGGTCGGCGAAGCCGTGCTCGGCCGCGATCGCGGAGGCCCAGCGCTCGACGGCCGGCCCTTCGACCTCGACGGTCGCACCGCAGGACCGGCAGACCAGGTGATGGTGGTGGGTGTCGGAGCAGCGCCGATAGATCGCCTCCCCGTCCTCACGGCGGAGTACGTCGACCAGGCCGCGGTCGGCGTACAACGCCAGCGTGCGGTAGACGGTCGCCAGCCCGATGCCGGACCCGCGGGACGACAGCAGCTCGTGGACCTCCTGTGCCGACCGGAAGTCCTCGATCTCATCGAGCGCGTCGAACACCGCCTGGCGCTGCGGCGTCGTCCTCGGGCCGGGGCCCCGGGGCTCAGTGCTCGTCATAGTGCTGTCCCTCCCCGGTGACGTGTACGGCGTGCCGGTGGCCGTCGTGGACGTAGTCCACGTGGTCGCCGTGCTCGATCGCCAGGTGCCCGCAGCCGGGGCCGTGCACGTGCCGATGACGCTCCTCCGTCTCCTCGTGGAGAGGCAGCGCGTGGGCGTCGTACGGCACCTGCGCCCGTCGCCGAGCATGGAGCACCATCCCGACCGGGGAGGCGGCCACGAAGCCGGCCAGGGCCACCAGCACGATGGTTGCGCCGGGCGGAAGGTTGAAGGACGCCGAGACGACGACGCCAAGCAGGGACGCGACCAGGCCGCCCACCATCGCCGCGAGCATCGTCGTCCGGAAGCTGCGGGTGAACTGTTGCGACGTCGCCACCGGGATGATCATCAGCGCGCTGACCAGGAGCAGCCCCACGGTCCGCATCGCGACGCTGACGGTCACGGCCGCGAGGACCGAGACGAGGGTGTTGTAGAACCACACCGGGACCCCGCTCGCACGGGCGAAGTCCTCGTCGTACGACACGGCGAACAGCTGCGGCATCAGCGCCAGCGCGGCGACCACGACGATGCCGGCCAGCACCACGGACACCACCACGTCGTCGAAGGAGATGGTGGTGATGGATCCGAACAGGTAGCCCTGGAGGGCGAAGGCGCCGTTGCCGGCCATCTGCACGAGGACCAGCCCGCCGGCGATGCCGCCGTAGAAGAGCAGCGCGAGCGCGAGGTCACCGGTCGCCTTGCCGGAGGTGCGGATGAGTTCGATCGCGAGGGCGCCGATGACGGCGACGATGACCGCCGTGTACGTCGGCGAGGTGCCGGTGAGCAGGCCCAGGGCGACCCCCGTCACGGTGATGTGGCCGATGCCGTCGCCCATCAGCGAGAGGCGACGCTGGACCAGGTAGGTGCCGATGCCCGGGGCGGCCAGGCCGGTGACCGCAGCCGCGATGACCGCCCTGATCATGAACGGCGCGAGCAGCAGGTCCCACATCAGCGGCCTCCTTCCAGCGGTGCCTGGACCGGGGTGATCCAGGCAAGGTCCTCGTCGTGGTGGTGTCCTTGTCCACCTCCCTCGACGAGCTGGTCCGGCGGGCCGTCGTAGGTCACCCGCCCCTCGCGCAGGGCCACGACCCGGTCGATCAGCGGGGCGAACGGCCCGAGCTCGTGGAGCACGACGACCACGCTCGCTCCGGCGGCGGCGCGACTCCCGAGAGTCTCGGCGATCGCCTCCTGGCTGACGTGGTCGACGCCGGCGTTGGGTTCGTCGAGCAGGAGGAGGTCGGGCTCCCCGGCCAGGGTGCGCGCCACCAGCACCCGCTGCTGCTGGCCGCCCGAGAGGGTGGCCACGGCGTGGCCCGCCCGGTCGGCCATCCCCACCCGTTCGAGGGCCGTCGACACGGCCGCGCGGCCGGCGCGCGACATCGGCCGGAACGGCGTAC
>JAFMQY010000029.1:13392-27769 GCA_017354415.1 Nocardioides sp. | reverse complement strand
GAAGAACGCCGTCAGCAGGATCTCGGCGAGCAGCACGGCCCACCAGGCATAGTGCCCGGGCGAGCGGTCGCCGTACCCGTTGCTGGCGAAGCCGCTGTCGGTGGAGCTGAAGCCGGACACGCCGTGCGCGACCACCCACAGGGAGAGCGCCGCGGCGACGGCCCCCACCACCTGCGTGATGACGTACGACGGGACGTCCTTCCAGTCGAACCGCTTCCCCATCGCCAGGCCCACGCTGATCGCCGGGTTGAAGTGCCCGCCGGATATGTGACCGACCGCGTAGGCCATCGTGAGCACGGTCAGGCCGAACGCGAGGGCGATGCCGTAGAAGCCGATCTCGTTGCCGGCGTAGATCGCGGCCCCGCAGCCGCCGAAGACGAGCCAGAACGTCCCGAAGAACTCGGCCGCGAGACGACGGTTGATGGGTTGCATGCGCTGCTCCTCTCAGTGGGACTCCGTCGCCTCGATCGTGTCAGACCTCGATGTCGGCCGGCGTCCACGCGCCGGGCCGCCCATCCGACACGCCGACCGCACCGAATCCTTGTTGCAACCGACTTGCAACAAGGAGTGAGATGCGAATAAATGAGCACATGGCGCAGACGGCGTACGCGACCCATGAGGGCTCCGGCCTCACCCGCTTTCGACGCAGCCTCACCGCGGCCGACCGCCGTTCCCTGTGGGCGATGGGCTCCTTCATCGTGCTGCTGCACGTCGTGGGTCTCGGCATCCTGTTCGGCTTCGTGACCCCGCAGCACTTCCAGCTCGGCGGCGAGCACCCTGTCTTCACCGTCGGGGTCGGCGTCCTCGCCTACACCTTCGGCCTCCGGCACGCCTTCGACGCCGACCACATCGCGGCCGTCGACAACACGACGCGCAAGCTCCTGGCCGATCATGCGGACCAGGGCGTCGAGCGCAAGCCGCTGTCCGTCGGCTTCTGGTTCTCGCTCGGCCATTCCACGATCGTCTTCTCGCTCGCCCTGCTCCTCTCGCTCGGCGTCAAGGCCCTGGCCGGCCCGGTCGAGAACAACGGGTCCGCGCTGCACTCGGTCACCGGCGTGGTCGGCGCCTCGGTTTCCGGGATCTTCCTCTGGGTGCTCGGGCTGCTGAACCTCGTGGTGCTGATGGGCATCCTCGGGGTGTTTCGTGAGATGCGCAGCGGCCGGTACGACGAGGCAGAGCTCGAGGACCAGCTCAACAAGCGCGGCTTCATGAATCGATTCCTCGGCGGCCTCACCAAGAGCGTCCGCAAGCCCTGGCACATCTACCCGATCGGCGTGCTGTTCGGACTCGGCTTCGACACCGCCACCGAGGTCGGGCTGCTGGTGCTCGCGGGGGGCGCGGCCGCGTTCAACCTGCCGTTCTACGCGATCCTGGTGCTCCCGATCCTGTTCGCGGCCGGGATGTGCCTGGCCGACACCGTCGACGGGGTGTTCATGAACGCCGCCTACGGCTGGGCGTTCGCCCGCCCGGTCCGCAAGGTCTTCTACAACATCACGATCACGAGCATCTCGGTCGCCGTGGCCCTGATCATCGGCACGATCGAGCTGCTCGGCGTGTTCGCCGACGAGGCCCACATCACGTCGGGCCCGGTCGCCGCGATCGCCTCGATCCCACTGGACTACGCCGGCTACGGAATCGTCGGCCTGTTCGTGCTCGCGTGGGCGATCGCGATGGCGGTCTGGCGCTTCGGCCGGATCGAGGAGCGCTGGTCCTCCGACCTCGCCGGCTGACGGGTCAGAGGTAGAGACCGGCCGTCTCGTCGCCGAGCCGGTCGGCGGCCACCGCGTGGATGTCGCGCTCGCGCATCACGACGTACGTCTCGCCCTGGACCTCGACCTCCGCCTTGTCCTCGGGGTCGAACAGCACGCGGTCGTCGACCTGCACCGAGCGAGCATGCGGCCCGGCCGCGACCACCCGCGACCAGACCAGCCTGCGGGCGCCCATGGCGGCGGTCGCCGGGATCACGATGCCGCCGGCGGAACGGCGTTCGCCGTTCTCCTTGTCCACCTCGACCAGAAGCCGATCGTGGAGCATCTTGATCGGGAGCTTGTCGGACACCACACCCCGCCTCAGTCGGAGGCGACCTTGCGGACCACCGCGAACAGGACCGCGACGCCGACGACGCCGCCGGCGACCTTGAGGATGTTGGTCGTGCGGGGCTGACCTGTCTGCAGGTCCACGAAGTACCCCTTGACCGAGGTGACCTGACGCCGAACGATCGTCTTGGGGCTGGTGCGGTACACCAGCTGGTCGATCGTGTCGGCCAGACGCTCCCGCGTGGCCTCCATCTCGGCCTCGAGCGCGGCAGTCTCCTCGGTCACGCAGGAAGGCTATCAACTAGGTTTCGAGCATGACCCGCCTCTCCATCGGTGATCCCGCCCCCGACTTCTCGCTGCCCACCGACGACGGCCGCACCGTCTCTCTCGGCGACCTGCGCGGTCGCAGGGTGATCGTGTACTTCTACCCGGCGGCGATGACACCCGGCTGCACCACGCAGGCCTGCGACTTCACCGACTCGTTGTCCTCCCTCCAGGCCCACGGGTACGACGTGCTCGGAATCTCGCCGGACTCCCCCGCGAAGCTGGCGAAGTTCCGCGACCGCGACGCACTCACGATCACCCTGCTCTCTGACGCCGACAGGTCGGTGATGCAGGCCTACGGCGCGTTCGGCGAGAAGAAGCTGTACGGGAAGACCGTCGAGGGGGTGATCCGGTCGACGTTCGTGGTCGACGAGGACGGGAAGGTCACGCTCGCGCAGTACAACGTGAAGGCCACCGGCCACGTCGCCAAGCTTCGCCGCGACCTCGGCATCGACTGACGCCAGAGCGACACCATTGCGACATCACTATGATGTCGCTACGGTGTCGCAATGCCGTCACTCGACCTTCGCTCGCCGGCCCGCTTGTGGGGTCGCGCCCCTGGCTTGAGACTGCTGCTCGGCGCCGGGCTGGTCTCGATGACCGGTGACTGGCTGCTGTCCGTCGGGCTGGCCTACTCCATTTACGCCGTCACGGGGTCGACCCTGGCCTCCGCGGCGGCCCTGCTCTCGGCGTTCGTCCCGCAGGTGCTGGTCGGCAGCGTCGCAGGGGTGTTCGTCGACCGCTGGGACCGCAAGCGGACGATGATCGCGGCGAACGTGCTCCTCGCGGTCGGCCTCACTCCCCTTGTCGTCGTCTCGGGCGCGGACCAGGTCTGGGTGGTCTACGTCGTCCTCGCCGTCCAGTCCTGCATCGAGGTGTTCTTCTCGCCCGCCGAGCAGGCGTTCCTGCCGAAGGTCGTCGACGACACCGATCTGGTGGCGGCCAACGGGTTGAACGGCCAGGTGCGCAACCTGGCCCGTCTCCTGGGCTCCGGCGCGGGAGGGCTCGTCGCCGCGTTCGGTGGCATCAGGGGCGTCGCTGTCGCGGATGCCCTAACGTTCGTGGTCGCCGGGCTGCTGGTCGCCAGGATCAGGACATCCGGACGCGCGGACGTCCCGGCCCTGTTGGCCGGCGAGGAGGCCACCGAGATCGTGCGAGGTCGCGTGGCGACGCTGGTCGAGGAGTGGCGGGAGGGATTCCGCACGGTGTCGGGCAACCATGTGATCTCCACACTGATGATCGCCATGCTGATCACGAGCACCGGCGAGGGGATCATGGGGACCCTGTTCGCGCCGTACGTGAGGCACGTCCTGCACGGCAGCGGGGAGGTGTACGGCGTGATCACCGGCGTGCAGGCGATCGGCGGCGTCGTCGGGGGCTTCCTGGTCGCGGTCGTCGCCGAGCGCTGGTCCGCGGTGACCATGGTGTGGGTCGCCTCGATCCTCTTCGGGCTCCTCGACCTCGCGATCTTCCTCTACCCGGTGCTCTGGGTGAACCCGTGGCCGGCCGCGGTCGGCATGATCATCGTCGGCCTGCCCGGCGCTGTGCTCGTCGCCGGGACGATGACCCTCTTCCAGCGACACACCACCGATGAGCGCCGCGGACGTGTCTTCAGCCTGATGTCGCTCGCCCAGGCCGTGAGTGTCGTGGTCGGCTCGACCCTCGCGGGAGTCCTGGGTGGCCCCTCGGGCATCATCCCGATCCTCGCCCTCCAAGGAGCCGGCTACGTCGTGGCCGGACTCCTGGTCCTCTCCCGTCTGGGCCTCCACGAGACCTCCCTAGACTTGTCGCCCACGCGCTCGTAGCCCAACCGGTAGAGGCACCGCGTTTAGGTCGCGGCCAGTGAGAGTTCGAATCTCTCCGAGCGCACCCCACCGGTTGAGCCGCGGGTCGTGACCATCCGAACTGCGCGTATCACCCAGGCCCTGCGAACGAGTGGGGTGATACCCGCGGTTCAGCCGTTCGACAGGGCGGCGGCGACCTGGGGGGCGATCAGGCGCAGGGCGCGGCCACGGTGGGAGATCGCGTCCTTGTCGGCCGCGTCGAGCTCGGCGGTGGTGCGGCCGGGGTACTCGTCGGCCTCGAACACCACGTCGTACCCGAAGCCGCCGGTGCCGCGGGTCTCGTGGATGACGCGACCGTCCATGCGCCCCTCGACGACGATCGGCTCGTGTCCCGGTGCGCAGAAGGCCACAGCACAGGCGAAGTGGGCGCGCCGGCGGTCGTCGGGTACGTCGTGCAGCTGGTCGAGCAGCAGTGTGTTGTTGCGGTCGTCTGACCTGGGATGACCCGACCAGCGTGCGGACAGGACCCCGGGCATGCCGTTCAGGGCGTCGACGCACAGTCCGCTGTCGTCGGCGACGGAGGGCAGACCGGTCGCGGCAAGCCCCGCACTCGCCTTGAGCAGCGCATTGCCCTCGAACGACGGCTGGTCCTCGACCGGCTCGTCGTACGCCGGCACGTCGTCGAGGCCCAGCACCTCCACGTCCGGCAGGTGCTCGGCCAGGATGCGGCGCATCTCGGCGAGCTTCTTGGCGTTGCGGGAGGCGAGGAAGACGCGGTGGGCGTCGGTGGAGCCGGTCGAGACCACGCTCAGAACTCCAGCGCCTGCCGCTGGAGCCGGGTGAGCTGTGCGCACCCCTTCTCGGCGAGCTCGAGCAGGATGTCCAGCTCGGCCCGGTCGAACGGCGCGCCCTCGGCGGTCCCCTGCACCTCGACGAAGCGGCCGTCACCGGTCATGACGACGTTCATATCGGTCTCGGCACGGACGTCATCGTCGTAGTGCAGGTCCAGCCGCGGGGTGCCGTCGACGATGCCGACGCTGACGGCGGCCACCGAGTCCTTCAGCGGCTCGGCCGTCAGCAACCCCTGGGACCGCAGGTGGCTGACGGCGTCGGCGAGAGCGACGTAGGCACCGGTGATGGCCGCCGTGCGGGTGCCGCCGTCAGCCTGGAGGACGTCGCAGTCGAGCACGATCGTGTTCTCCCCGAGCGCCTGGTAGTCGATCACCGCGCGTAGCGAGCGGCCGATGAGCCGCGAGATCTCGTGGGTGCGGCCGCCGATGCGTCCCCGGACCGACTCGCGGTCGGAGCGGGTGTTGGTGGAGGCGGGCAGCATCGCGTACTCGGCGGTGACCCAGCCGAGACCGGATCCCTTCCGCCAGCGTGGCACGCCCTCGGTCGCCGACGCCGCACACAGCACCCGGGTGCGACCGAACTCGACGAGGACCGAGCCGGCGGCGTGGTCGAGCCAGTGGCGGGTGAGCTTCACCTCGCGGAGCGCGTCGTCGGCCCGGCCGTCGCTGCGCGCCGGCGGGGTGGGTTCGGCGGTGTCGGGGGCATCCATGTGGCCCGACACTAGTGCCGGGCTCGGACTACTTGACTTCCGCGTGCCGGATCCGCCAGAGCCCGACCCCGAGTGGTACGACGAGCCAGATGAAGCCGCTGACGATCAGGTGACCCCACTGACTGCCGGTCAACGGCATGTCATACAGCTCGGCCTGCGCTGCCTGGAAGTCGATCCACGGCGCGAAGTGGGAGAACCACACCATCAGGGCCGACCCGATCCCCAGAAGCGTGGGAACAACGTACTTGTAGACGACGTACACCACGATCGACGCCGGCGTGTTCAGGAACAGGCAGGCGAGCGCGAACCCCCCGAGCATCGCGAAGGTCTGGTTGATCAGGAATCCGAAGAAGCCGGACCAGCCGAACGTCCAGTCGGGGCTCTGCCCCTGGATCACCGCGAAGAGCAGGTTGCAGACCAGCCCGACCATCAACGCGAACGCGATCACGAACGCGGTGAGAGACATCCCGGCCAGCATCTTCGCCCACACGATCCGCATCCGATGCGGCTCGAGAGTGAACGTCGTCATCGCGGTGCGCTGGCTCCACTCGCTGCTGACGAGCATGATGCCGATGATCGGCAGCAGGAACGAGCTGGTGAAGGCCGCGGCCGCCACGAAGTCGCCGTACGCCGAGTCGAGGTTCTTGGCCGCGGCCACGATCAGGAAGATGGTCTCGGCCAGCAGCGCGGCGCCGACGGTGATGCCGACCAGCCAGCGACCGGCCCGCGTGTTCACTGACTTGCGAAGCTCCACGCGGAAGAGCCGGCCGAACGGGATCGCGGGGGTGCCGGAGATGTCAATGCCGTACGAACCGGCTGCCAGGCTGCTCACTTGACCTCCGCTCGGTTGATCCGCCAGATGCCGACGACGAGGGGCAGCACCAGCCAGATCAGGCCGGACGTCGCAAGGTGCGCCCACTCGGAGCCTGTGAGAGAGCCCTGCAGCAACGGCCCCTGGGCGAAGCTGAAGTCGATCCACGGACGCAGGTGGTCGAACCAGTCCATCAGCTGTGCCCCGATCGCGAAGGGGATCGGGAGGACGAAGCTGTAGACGAAGTACACCACGATCCCGGCCGCCGAGTTGAGAAGGAGCGCTCCGTAGGCGAAGCCGGTCACCATCCCGAGCACCCAGCTCACCAGGTAGTTGAAGGCCAGGGTGCCGGCGCTCCCCCAGACCAGCTCGTTCCCCGACAGGACGCCGTAGAGCAGCTGCGCAAGCGCACCCAACAGGAGCCCCACCGCGAGAGCACCCACGGACACCACGAGGACGCTGACGAGCTTGGCGGCCACGACACGGAGCCGCGAAGGCTCCAATGCGAACGTGACCATCGCCGTGCGCTGGCTCCACTCGCTGGTCACGGACATCACCCCGAGGACGGGGAGCAGGATGCCCATCGGGGTGTTCATGGCGAGAAGGAAGTCACTGAAGTCGACCTGGAGATCCTGGGCGACGACGACCCACAGCTGGATCACGAGCACGAGCGCGGTGAGCGCAGCGACGGAGATCAGCAGCCACCGTCCCGCCCGCGTGTCGGCGAGCTTGCGGAGCTCGACCCGCACCAGTCGTTCGAAGGCGATCTTGCGGGTCCCGGTGACGTTGAGCGGAGTTTCTGCCAGGACGGTCATGCCGACGGCTCCCCGGTGGGGACGACGTCGTGCTCACGCTGCGTATCGGCGGTGAGCTCGAGGAACAGCTCCTCGAGACCGCCCTCGTGGCCGGCCCGGAGGTCGGTGAGCACGATCTGCTTCTCGGCGGCCACCCGGCCGACCTCGACCGGCTCGGCGGTGACCCGCAGCCCGCCTCCGGCTGGGTGGACCTCGTGGCCCTTCTCCTCCAGGGCTCCGGCCAGGTGGTCGTTGTCCAGAGACGTGACGAGCGTCGTCGTCGCGCCACCCGTGGCCCCACGGAGCAGCTCGTCACGCGTCCCGCGCGCCACGATCTTGCCGTTGCCGATCAGGATCATCTCGTCAGCGATCTGCTCCACCTCGTGGAGCAGGTGGCTGGACAGGAACACCGTCCCGCCCCGGTCGGCGTACCCCTTGAGCAGGCCACGCATCCAGCGGATACCGGCCGGGTCGAGGCCGTTGGCAGGCTCGTCGAGGATCAGGACCGACGGGTCGCCGAGCAGCGCGTGGGCGATACCGAGGCGCTGGCGCATGCCGAGCGAGTAGTTGCGGACGCGGCGCTTGGCCTCCCGTGCGTCGAGCGAGACCAGGTCGAGCATCTCGTCGATCCGGCTCGACGGCAGACCCATCGTGCGGGCGCCGATCTCGAGGACCTCGCGACCCGTGCGACCCTCGTGCTGCGCGGACGCGTCGAGCAGGACGCCGACGTGGCGTCCCGGGTTGGGGATGTCGGCGTAGTGCAGGCCACCGATCGTGACGTCGCCGGCCGTCGGCGGCGTGAGCCCGACCATGACCCGCATGGTCGTGGTCTTACCGGCGCCGTTCGGGCCGAGGAATCCGGTGACCCTGCCTTGCCGGCACTCGAAGCTGATGTGGTCGACTGCGATGAAACTCCCGTAGGCCCGAGTCAGCCCTTCCACCTTGATCATGGGAACACCCTCCCACGTCATCCCCAGCCGCCACATGCACCGGCAGGCTGGGATGCCGCGACCAAAGTAGGGGGTGTCCCCGACCGGCGGCCGCTGCCGCGTCGTACTGCTGGACCTACGATCGTGCCCGTGGAGAGCGTCTCGCCCGGCGTCTACCAGCCGCCGGTGACCACGTGGGGCAACGCCTGGCGTGCGGCGGCCATGCTCGTGCTCTCCGGGGTCACCTGCATCACTCAGCTCCCGGCCGCCTCGCGGCAGGCTCACTGGCTGGTGGCCGTCGACCTCCTCCTCGGAGCGACGTCGTTCGTCCTCGTGTGGTACCGCAGGCGCTGGCCGATGGCGGTGGCCACCACCATCACGGCCTTCGGCGTCATCAGCTCCACCGTGGCCGGTCCCGGCGTCCTTGCGGCGGTCTCGCTCGCCACCCGACGCGTGTGGTGGCAGCTCGCCGCGATCGGCCTGCTCAACCTGGTGGCGTCGTTCATCTACAACCTGATCGTGCCCACCTCCGGCAATGGGCCGTGGTGGGTGATGCTCCTCGTGGTCACGGTGATCACCGTGGCCGTGCTCGGATGGGGCGCCTACATCGGCTCGCGGCGGGAGCTGCTGTGGACCCTGAAGAACCGCGCCGAGCGAGCCGAGGCGGAGCAGGAGCTCCGGACGTCGCAGGCACGCGCCAACGAGAGGGCCAGGATCGCCCGCGAGATGCACGACGTGCTCGCCCACCGCATCTCCCAGGTGTCGATGCACGCCAGCGCCCTGGCGTTCCGCACCGACCTCGACGCCGACCAGATGCGGGCCAGCGCGACCATCATCCAGGACACCGCCCACCAGGCGCTGGCCGACCTGCGTTCGGTCCTCGGCGTCCTCCGCGACCCCGAGTCGGGCGAGCCGCTCGAGCCGCCCCAGCCGACGTACCGCGACCTCGCCCCCCTCGTCGAGGCGGTCCGCGCAGCGGGTCTCAAGGTGACCTACGACGACCGGCTGGGCGAGTCGGGTGCGGAGCTGCCGGACGTGATCGGCCGGACCGTCTACCGGATCGTCCAGGAGGGGATGACGAACGCCGTTCGCCACGCGCCCGGGACTGCCCTGCGGATCGTGGTCAGCGGGTCGCGCGAGGAAGGCGTCAGCGTCGAGCTCCGCAACCCGCTCGGGTTGCGGCCCGGCACGACCCCGGGAGCGGGGCTCGGGCTGGTCGGGCTGACCGAGCGCGCGGAGCTCCGTGGGGGGCGACTCGAGGGCCGGCGTGAGGACGACGCGTGGGTGCTGCGCGGCTGGATCCCGTGGGCGGCGTGAACAGCGCGGGCGCGAGGTCGAGATGATCGACGTCCTCCTGGTCGACGACGACCCGCTGGTGCGCTCCGCGCTCGGCTTGATGCTCGGCGGCCAGCCGGACGTCCAGGTGGTCGGCGAGGCGGCCGACGGCCGGGCCGGCGTCGATGCCGCCCGCAGGCTCGGGCCGGACGTGATCCTGATGGACATCCGGATGCCGGTCCTGGACGGGCTCGCGGCCACGATCGAGCTGCGCCGAGGCCCCGAGCCACCACACGTGATCGTGCTGACCACCTTCGACGCCGACGACTACGTGCTCCGAGCCCTCGCCGCCGGCGCGGACGGGTTCCTGCTCAAGGACACGCCACCGCCCGAGATCCTCCAGGCCATCCGGCGCGTCGCAGACGGTGACCCCATGCTCTCCCCGTCGGTCACCCGGAGGCTGATCAAGCAGGTGGCACCGCCCGACAGCTCGCGGGAGCTCCAGGCACAGCAACGGCTGGCCTGCCTGACCCAGCGCGAGCTGGACGTGGCCCTGGCAGTGGGGCGCGGCCTGAGCAACGCGGAGGTCGCCGCCGAGCTCAACCTCTCGGTGCCGACGGTGAAGGCGCACGTGTCGCGGCTGTTCGAGAAGCTCGACGTCACCAACCGGGTCCAGATCGCGATCGTCGTGCATGACGCGGGCTTGGTGTGAGCGATTTCGGGGCGCGTCACACCTCGTACGTCGCGCCCGGCTCCGCGGCGCTGAGATCGCCGTCGTACACCTCGGCAGCCTCGGCGAGCATGTCGGCCGGGTCGTACCACGGGGGCACGTGGGTCAGGACGAGCCGGCGTACGCCGGTGCGCGCGGCCACCTCGCCGGCCTCGCGGCCGGTGAGATGCAGGGCGTCGGGGTTGGCCTCGCCCGACTTGAACGACGCCTCCGCGAGCAGCAGGTCGGCGCCGGCGGCCAGCCGATCGAGGGCGTCGCACGGACCGGTGTCCCCGGTGTAGGCCAGGGTGTGGCCGCCGGCGGTCACCCGCAGGCCGTGTGCCGGCACCGGATGGGCGACCCGCACCGGCTCGACCTGGAACGGTCCGACCTGGACCGGCCCGGCGTACTCGTGGAAGTCGAACTCCGCGGCCATGCCGGGGTCGTCGGGCATGTCGTAGGCGCGGGCCATCCGACGGGCCACACCGGTGGGTCCCCAGACCGGGATCGGGGGCAGCCGGCCCGCGGGGTGGTACTTGCGCAGGACGTAGTAGCCGCAGAGGTCCAGGCAGTGGTCCGGGTGCAGGTGGCTGAAGAACACCGCGTCGATGGTGTCGGGGTCGGCGTAGCTCTGGAGCGTGCCGAGGGCGCCGTTGCCGAGGTCGAGCAGGATCCGCCAGGTGCGACCGTCTGGCGCGTCTGCCTCCACGAGGTAGCAGCTCGCGGCAGACCCCGGTCCGGCGAAGGAGCCTGAGCATCCGATCACGGTCAGGCGGGGGGTGTTCATGCCAGACCTCCGGCGTACTGGGCGGCCACGGCGAGCTCGGGGCCGAGAAAGCGCCGGCCGATGTGCTCGAACTCCTCCGGGGCTCCGGTCGTCAGGAAGTCGTACGACGGCTCGCCGTCGGGCCGCGCCAGGTCGTGGGAGACGAGCAGCTTGTAGACGTCCTTGGCGCACTCCTCGGCGCTGCTGACCAGCGTCACGCCGTCCCCCATCACGTAGGAGATGACGCCGGTGAGGAGCGGATAGTGGGTGCAGCCCAGGATCACGGTGTCCACGTCTGCCGCCACCAGCGGGTCGAGATAGTCGCGGGCGACGGCGAGCAGCTCGTCTCCCCCCGTCACGCCGGCCTCGACGAAGTCGACGAACCGGGGGCAGGCGCGGGTCGTGAGGGTGATCTGCGGAGCGGCGGCGAAGGCGTCCTCGTACGCGAGGGACTGGGCGGTGGCGTGGGTGCAGATGACCCCGATCCGGTCGTTCCGGGTGGCGGCGACGGCTCGGCGGGTGGCGGGCAGGATCACCTCGACCACCGGTACGTCGTATCGCTCGCGGGCGTCGCGGAGCATCGCCGCGCTCGCGGAGTTGCAGGCGATCACCAGCGCCTTGACCCCCAAGGTGACGAGGTGGTCGAGGCACTCCAGGGCGTACTCGCGCACCTCGCCGATCGGCTGCGGGCCGTATGGCTGGCGGGCGGTGTCGCCGAGGTAGAGGAGTGACTCGTGAGGAAGCTGGTCGATCACCGACCTGGCCACGGTGAGCCCACCGAAGCCCGAGTCGAAGATGCCGATGGGCGCATCGGGACTCGGACGGGACACGAACGCAGGCTAGGTGGTCATCCCGACAGTTGCACCCGGACGCGACAGACGTCACGTTTCGTGTCGCCGCGGTCGACGGACGCTGCGCCCGTCACACGACCGGGTCGACGCCTCAGTAGAACAGCTTCGCCTGCGGAGGGCCGAGCTGCGGGTCGACGCCGTCGAAGAGGCTGCTCACCGACTCACCGGCATGCACGCGTGCGATGGCCTGGGCGAAGAGGTCCGCGACGCTGCGCACCTCGAGCTCCGGCCACGCCTCGGGGGCGGGCACGGTGTCGGTGGTGACCACTTCGGTGATCATCGGGTGGTGGCGCAGCCGGTCCACGGCCTTGCCGACGAACAGCCCGTGGGTGCAGGCGACCGCCGCTCCGGTGCAGCCTTGGTCGGCCAGCCGGTCGAGCAGCTCCACGATCGAGCCGCCGGTGGCGATCTCGTCGTCCAGCACGATCGCTCGCTTGCCGGCCACGTCACCGACGATCGAGTCGATCTCCACCCGGTCGTCGGAGAGACGCCGCTTGTTGCCGGCGGCGACGCCGAGGCCGAGGAGCCGCGAGAACTGGGTCGCGGTCTTGGCGTTGCCGAGGTCGGGGGATACGACGACCGCGTCGGACAGGTCCTGGGCCAGGAAGTGCTCGGAGAGGATGCCGAGCGCGGTCAGCTGGTCGACCGGGACCGAGAAGAAGCCGTGCACCTGGGGCGCGTGCAGGGTCATGGTGATCACCCGGTGGACCCCGGCGGTGGCAAGCATGTCGGCCACCAGCCGGCCGCCGATGGAGATCCGCGAGGCGTCCTTCTTGTCCGACCGCGCGTAGGAGTAGAAGGGGATCACCGCGGTGATCGAGGCCGCGCTGGCCCCACGAGCCGCGTTGATCATCAGCAGCAGCTCCATCAGGTGCTCCTGCGTGGGCGGCACCAGCGGCTGCACGATGTAGACGTCGCGCTGCCGGCAGTTCGCCTGGAGCTGCGCTTGGAGGCAGTCGTTGCTGAACCGGGTCATCTCGACCGACGAGAGAGGTACGTCGAGGCCGCAACAGATCGCCCGGGCGAGAGGTCGATGTGCGGAACCGCTGAAGACGACAACGTCACGGACGGGCACGGGCACTCCCCCGATGGGCTGGGCCTGGGTCTCGCGGCCAGCGTAACCCGAGATCGGGGAGCGGTCACCCGGCCCGACGAGGCTGAGCGGTCATTCGCCTTGCGAGCAAGCTCGCAGCGGCGTTCGCTCCGTGGCGCCGTCCGCACTCCGTCCGGCCGGTCCCACTCCGCTCACGCCCAGAGCTGGCCCTCGAGCCGCTCCTCGGCCTCGTCGACGGTGCCCTCGTAGGCGCCGGTGGACAGGTACTTCCAGCCGCCATCGGCGACCACGAACGCGATGTCCGCCCGCTCTCCGGCCCGAGCGGCCTTCGCGGCCTGGGCGAGGGCCGCGTGGAGGATGGCTCCGGTTGAGATACCGGCGAAGATCCCCTCGCCGTCGAGCAGCTCCCGGACCCGGCGTACGGCGTCGCGGGGACCGACCGAGAAGCGCGCGTCGATCAGAGTCTCGTCGTACAGCTCGGGGACGAACCCCTCGTCGAGGTTGCGCAGCCCGTAGACCAGCTCGCCGTACCGCGGCTCGGCGGCGACGATGCGGACCTCGGGCTTGTGCTCACGGAAGTAGCGGCCGACGCCCATCAGCGTGCCGGTCGTGCCGAGCCCGCCGACGAAGTGGGTCACAGACGGCAGGTCGGCCAGGATCTCCGGGGCGGTCCCCTCGTAGTGGGCGAGCGAGTTCGCGACGTTGCCGTACTGGTAGAGCATCACCCAGTCGGGGTGCTCCGCAGCCATGCCCTTGGCGACCCGCACCGCCTCGTTGGAGCCGCCCGCGGCCGGCGACGACACGATCTCGGCGCCCCACATCCGCAGCAGCTGGCGCCGCTCCTCGGAGGTGTTCTCGGGCATCACGCAGACCAGCCGGCAGCCGCGAAGCCGGGCCACCATGGCCAGCGAGATGCCGGTGTTGCCGCTGGTCGGCTCGAGGATCGTGCACCCGGGTCGGAGGAGGCCGTCCTTCTCCGCGTGCTCGACCATCGCCAGCGCCGCGCGGTCCTTGATCGAGCCGGTCGGGTTGCGGTCCTCGAGCTTGGCCCACAGACGTACGTCGGGGCTCGGCGACAGCGTCGGCAGCCCGACCAGCGGCGTGCCGCCCACCGAGCTGAGGAGGTCGTCGTACCTCGTCACGCGCGTCGCGTACCTCGGTGGCCGAGCGTGTCGAGAGCGTGGGAACCGCCGGCGACGGCCGGCAGTACGACGACCTGGTCGCCGTCGCTGACCGGCGCCTCGAGGCCGCCGAGGAACCGGACGTCCTCGTCGTTGACGTAGACGTTGACGAAGCGGCGCAGGTCTCCGTCCTCGACCAGCCGCTCCTTGATGCCGGGGTGGTTCGAGTCGAGGTCGTCGATGAGGGCGCTCAGGCTGGCACCGCTGGCGTGCACGGCCTTCTGGTCGCCGGTGTAGGGGCGGAGGATCGTGGGGATCCGGACCTCAACGGCCATCGGGGTCTCCTTGGGGGGTGGGGGCGG
>JAFMQY010000029.1:0-13382 GCA_017354415.1 Nocardioides sp. | reverse complement strand
GAGTGCGTCCACGACCGCGACCTCTTCCTCGGTCACCTCGCCGTCGACAATCCGATATGACCTGAACTCCACCGGGCCGTCGTTATTCCCGTGCTCGCGTGTGCTGACGAGCACATAGTGGGCGTTCGGCTCCATCGCCAGGCCGACGTCGGTCCGGCTCGGGTAGGCCTCGGTGGCCGTGTGGGAGTGGTAGACGACGACCGGCTCCTCGTCGCGGGCGTCCATCTCGCGGTACAGCCGGAGCAGGTCGGTGGAGTCGAACTCATAGAACGTGGGGCTGCCGGCCGCGTTCACCATCTCGACCAGGCGCTCCGGGCGGTCGCTGCCCTCCGGGCCGGCGACGACACCGCAGGCCTCGTCCGGGTGATCACGCTTGGCGTGGGCGACGATCCCGTCGTACGTCGCGCGGTCGATGATCAGCACCCCGCCAGGGTACGGGCGCCTACGCTTGCCGCCGCCGGCTCCTGCCCCGCGGACGGGAGTACCTGCCTCGCGCTCATACCTGCGGCTCCGCGCGGCGCCGGACCATCTCCGCGGGGACTCCGCCCAGGCCGAGGCGGTAGCGCGTGTGGTCGGCGTACTCCGCGAGCTTGTCCCACAGCGCCGCGTGCGCTCCCCACGGCAGCGGCTCCGCGCCGTCGTACCAGCTCTCTCCGAAGGAGATCCACACGGCGGCCCAGTCGGCGGCACAGTCCCACTCGCCTCGGCGCCCCTCGACCAGCCGGCGCCTGATCTGGAAGGCCATCCGCGGTCCGTCGGGGCAGTTCGGCGTGGTCGCGATCGGCCAGACCCACAGGTCGAGCGCGGCCAGGTCGAGCTCGAGGTCACGCAGCACTCGCGGGTCGACCAGGACGGTCGCCACGTTCACGTGTGGACGCCGCATCCCGACACGCTACCCAAGCGTCGCCTGACCGGCAGCGACCCGCTCAGAGCAGCGAGCACCCCAGCCGTCGGGACCCAAGTGCGCCCGGTTTCGCGACGGGGCGCAGAGGGCGCCCTCCTCAGCCACCGGTAGCGGCGCCGTGCCCACGACCCACCACCCGTCGTGGTCTCGACATGCTCGACCGACATGACGCCCTCCCCTCGTCAACCGGCGGGGGTGGCGTGAGGATGCCCCGGGACGCTGGTCCCGGGGCACCACTCCTGTCAGGGAAGGAAGTACATCGGGTTCGGGATCTTGTAGGTCTTGTCCGCGAAGCCGCCGTTCAGGTCGCTGAACTGGTCACCGAAGTTGGCGACGATGTCATAGCCGAGGTCCTGCTCGATGTGCTTGCGCGTGAGCGACTTGTACTCGGTGGTCGTGCACGGCAGGTTGTTCGAGTCGGTCTGGCAGGACTGCAGCCAGGGGGCGCTCAGGTCCTTGAGGAACACGTTGTTCGGGTCGACGTTGTAGCCGGCGTCCGCGAGGTTGGCCAGGGTGCCGTCGAGCTGCGTCGCCGGGCGCCCGGTCAGGAAGAACACGGAGTAGCCCTGGGCGATCGCGTCGTTCTCCAGGTCGGCCATTCCGGGAACGGCCGGGAAGACTGCGGCGGAGCCGGCGTTCACGAAGGCCGCGTTGCTGGTCGGGTTGTACACGAAGTTGCTGTAGATCTCGTAGCTGTAGGTGTTCAGCGTGGTGTCGTCGATGTCGAAGAGGATCGCCGGCTTCCCGGTGTGCTTCTGCGTCGGCTTGGCCTCGTGGGTGAGGAACGTGTCGGCGCTCGCCGCGATGCCCTCGGTCTCGTGGGCGTAGGCACCATCGGGGTTGAACTGGTGGAGTGCGGTGGTGCCGTTGACCGGGTCCATGGTCGTCGTGGTCGTGTCGCCGTAGTACCCCTTGATGGCGGTCTTGACCTGGTCGACGTTCTGGATCTGGCTGGCGCTGGTCGGGTTCGCCGGGGGCGCCGGGACGGACTGGCCGCTGTTGGTGGCGAGCGCCAGGCCAGGGACGGTGATGGCCATGCCGGCGGCGACCGAGGCGAGCGCGATGGTGGCGGTGCGCGCCGGTCGCCTGATGCTGGGAAGGTGCTTCACGTAGATCCTCCGGTTGAGTGGGATGAAGGAAGGTCATCCGAACATGCCGAAGGCACGGCCGACAAGGGTCGTGAGGCCCTCAAGGAAGAGCGTCGACGAGTGTCTCCTGAAGGACCCCGATCCATTCATAGATGTCGTGCGCTTGTGACCGGGGATCGTCGTCCGGCAGAGACGCCCAGTACGCCTCGTCGTCCTGCTCGACCTCCAGGCGCGTGGCCAGTGCCAGGCGCAGGTCGGTCAAGGACTTCAGCCACACCAGGGCCGTCGCTGGGTCGAGCTCCACGTCGATCACGAGTCGCTCGTCGCCGAGCTGTGTCGGCAGTCCCGCCTCCTCGAGGGTGTCGATGACGGTCGCGGCGCCCGCCGCCTTCCCATCGCGAAGGGATCCCTCGGTGAAACGCCGGAACTCCGCCGACGCCTCCTCGTCGTCCGGGTACGCCGTGGGGAACAGGCGGGCGAGGACCGGGTCGTCCGGTTCGGCGGTCGGACCCTCGAAGCTGAGCATCGCCTCGAGCGGGTCGCCGTGATCACGGGGCACGGCCGCCTCGTTGCGCAGCAGCTCCACGAGCTGCGAGGCGAGTGACCGCAGCAGGTCCGCCTCGAACCCGGAGAACGTCGCGATCACCTTTCCGCTACGACGGTGCCGGGTGAACCCGCTCATCGGAGAGTCCCGTCAGATGCCACGAGACGCCCGGTCACTGCTTCTCCAAAGTGGCCCACAGGCCGTACTCATGCATGGCCTGCACGTCGCGCTCCATCTCCTCGCGGGTGCCGTTGCTGACCGCCGACTTGCCGTCGTGGTGCACCTCGAGCATCAGCTTCTCGGCCTTCTTCCGGTCGTAGCCGAAGTAGGTCTGGAAGACGTAGGTCACGTAGCTCATCAGGTTCACCGGGTCGTTCCACACGATGGTGACCCAGGGCTTGGAGGTGAGCGTGACCTCGTCCGGCGTGAGATCCGGCTCGACCTCGACCGGGCTCGTCGTCGCCATCCGCCCATGGTGGCACAGGCGCCCCTGCGCCCGGCCCCTACGCTGGGCGCGTGCGCCCGTCGACGGCTCTGCTCACCGACCATTACGAGCTGACCATGCTCCAGGCCGCGCTGGGGTCCGGCACGGCCCACCGTCGTTCGGTCTTCGAGCTGTACCCGCGGCGGCTTCCCGACGGTCGGCGCTACGGCGTGGTCGCCGGGGTCGGCCGGGCCCTGGACTCGATCGAGGACTTCAGGTTCGACGACGACGTGCTGGACGCGCTCGTCGGTATCGTGGACGAGCCCACCCGCGAGTGGCTGTCGTCGTACCACTTCTCCGGCGATGTCTGGGGCTATCCCGAGGGCGAGATGTACTTCCCGTGGTCGCCGCTGGCGATCGTCGAGGGGAGCTTCGCCGAGGCCGTGCTGCTCGAGACCCTGCTGTTGTCGATCTACAACCACGACTCGGCGATCGCGTCGGCTGCGTCCCGGATGACCACGGTCGCCGGTGATCGGCCGTGCATCGAGATGGGGTCCCGGCGGACCCACGAGGAGGCGGCAGTGGCCGCGGCCCGCGCGGCGTACGTCGCGGGCTTCGCCACGACCTCCAACCTGGCCGCGCGCCGCCGTTACAGCGTTCCCTCGGCCGGCACGAGTGCGCACAGCTTCACGCTCGTGCACGACACCGAGGCCGAAGCCTTCCGCGCGCAGGTCACCTCGCTCGGCTCCGGCACCACGCTGTTGGTCGACACCTACGACATCCGCGAGGCGGTCGCACTCGGCGTCGAGATCGCCGGTCCCGATCTCGGCGCGGTCCGGATCGACTCCGGTGACCTCGGCGTCCTGGCGCGCGAGGTGCGGGCCCAGCTCGACCAGCTCGGCGCGACCGGGACCAAGATCATCGTCACCAGCGACCTGGACGAGTTCGCCATCGCCGCCCTCGCCTCCGCGCCGGTCGACGGGTACGGCGTGGGCACCCAGCTGGTCATCGGGTCCGGCCATCCCACCTGTGGCTTCGTCTACAAGCTGGTCGCCCGCGAGGGGGACGACGGCGAGCTCGTGTCAGTGGCCAAGAGGAGCACGGACAAGATCTCGATCGGCGGCCGCAAGTTCGCCCTCCGCCGACGCTCGGCCCAGGGCGTCGCGGAGGCCGAGGTGATCGGCGTCGGTGTGCCGCCTGCCGATGACGGCGACGACCGGGCGCTGCTGGTGCCCTTGGTGCGCGACGGCGAGATCGTCGGGCGTGAGACCCTCGATGAGGCTCGGGCGCGTCATCAGACGGCCCGCGCCGAGCTGCCGCGCCCAGCGCAGCAGATGTCGCGCGGCGAGCCGGTGATCCCCACGGTGCACGTGTGAGAGTCGTGCCGTGGCCCTCCTGACGTGTGACTTCTTCTCGGAGGCGCTCCAGGTCGGCACGTCGATGACCGTGGTGCTGCCCCAGCAGACGGCCGCCCAGATCGGCGTCACCGACTCCGGGTCGTCCGGCCCGCCACCGGTGCTGTATCTCCTGCACGGCCTCTCCGACGACCACACGGCGTGGCAGCGCTACACCGCGATCGGCCGCCACGCCGAGGCGGCCGGGCTCGCCGTCGTGATGCCCTCGGTCGGGCGCAGCTTCTACACCAACGAGGCGCACGGTCACCGATATTGGGACTTCGTCTCTGAGGAGCTCCCGACCGTCGTCCGGTCGTTCTTCCGCGTCTCCGCGCACCCCGACGACACGTTCGTAGTGGGGCTCTCGATGGGCGGGTACGGCGCTCTCAAGCTCGCGCTCACCCATCCCGACCGGTACGCCGCGGCGGCGTCGCTCTCCGGCGGGCTCGACGTACGCAAGCTGTTGCAGGCGCCCGAACGGGCGGAGCTCATGGACCGGGTGTTCGATGGCTCCGTCCGTGACGAGAACGACCTGTTCTCGCTCCTGGCCGGCGCCTCCGGCGTACCTCCGCTGTACCTGTCATGCGGCACCGAGGACCCACTCCTGCCGGGGACCCGGCGCTTCGCCGAGGAGGCGACCGCGGCCGGCGTCGACGTCACCCTCGACCTGCGTCCCGGCACCCACGAGTGGTCCCTGTGGGACGACGTGATCCAGGACGTGATCGCCTGGCTGCCGGTCCGCGACAGTTGACCCGTCCCTGAAGCGGAGATGGGCGCTGGCCCGCGGAAAACGCGGAACAACTCGGACTGGCTCGCGTTCAGCCCGGCAACTGTTCCGCGGTTTCCGGCACGAGGCCCCACCTCCTCATCAGCCTGGCCTGTCCGGCGGGGGTGAAGAGCGACTCGCGTAGCAGGTCGTACTAGGCGTTGATCCTGGCCGGCTCGTGAGGTCGCCCCAAGGCGAGGTCGGCGTCGCGCAGGACTCTGATCGCCGCGAGCTCCACGTCGTCCTTCGTGTAGCCACGCCGGTCGAACCCTGCGTCCGAGATGCGATGGGTTCGCTGGAGGTCACGACGTTGCTGGCGTCGGTCGAGATGATGGCCACCGTCGTACTCCGGAAGTCGCGTGGTCCCCACGATCCGGAGGTCGGCGCGGGCGACGACGTCACCTGTCGGGCCGCGCACGATGTACTGAGGTTCCACGGGAACATCGCACACATGGTGGAGCATCCGAAGCAGGCCTTCGTAGATCGACTCGGCGCGTCCGTCCATCAGCGGGATGGCCCGTCTGAGCGCGGGCGCACCTCGTCGCCTCTGTCGCGAGGCCATGAGCAGGTCAGCCCTGGTCAGGTCTCCGGCATGCAACGCCGCGTCGCCGATCACCACGAGGTCCAACAAGCCCAGGTCGCGGGCGCAGGCGAGTAGCACTTCCGCAGGCAGAGTCGACCGGACGCCCTCCACCAGCTCCCATCGCGGGAGCACGTCGTGCCGGCACACGGCGAGGCCGCGCCGCCTGATGCGGTCCGAGCGACCTGACGCGACGAACAGCGGGAGGCCGTCCGGCAATGGGGGCACCCACCATCCGCGAAGCACTGCGCTCGTCAAACCTGTGAACGACGACCAGAACGGCAGAACGAGCTGACACGCACGGAGCCTCGCGGCAAGGTCGTCCGCCAGGTCGGCACGCACATGTGCCCCGCGCGTCACGGGTATCCATCGCGCGCCCGGTCTTGGTCCCCAACGGATCTCGTCCACCACACCGTCATCCTGGCGATCTCGAGGGCGTCGTGTGAGCCGTCGAGGACCTGTCTGTGGAGAACGGCGCGGGCAACAGTCCCCCGTCGGTGCCCTGCTCGACCAGAGCGAGGGAAAACGCGGAACAAATCGACACCCCGCCCCGAGGTCACACCGATCTGTTCCGCGTTTTCCCGCCGAGAAGGCGCGCCGATAGTCTCGCCTCATGACCCGCGCGCTGATCGTCGTCGACGTGCAGAACGACTTCTGCGAAGGCGGGTCGCTCGCGGTCGAGGGTGGGGCCGGGGTGGCCAGTGACATCGGGGAGCTGCTCCACCACTGGACACGCCAGGACGACCAGGCTCCGTCGTACGACGTCGTCGTGGCCAGCAAGGACCACCACATCGACCCTGGTGGCCACTGGTCGGTAGAGCCCGACTACGAGGAGAGCTGGCCGGTGCACTGCAAGGTGGGGACCGACGGAGAGGCGTTCCACCCGAACCTCGACCCCCAGCCGTTCGACGCGATCTTCCTCAAGGGCGAGCACGCCGCTGCGTACTCCGCGTTCGAGGGCCGGGCGGCGAACGGCGCCACGCTCGCGGAGTGGCTCCGCAGCCACGAGGTGAACGAGGTCGACGTGTGCGGCATCGCCACCGACTACTGCGTGCGGTGCACCGCGCTCGACGCGGTCAGGGAGGGGTTCACGACCCGGTTGCTCACCGCGCTCTGCGCCGGGGTAGCGCCGCAGTCGACCGATGCGGCACTCGCGGAGATGCGGGCCGCCGGAATCATGGTGAGCTGAGCGCCGCGCCCTCGCGTGGGTCTGCTTGCACACCCATGCGAGTGGTAGGGCCTTCTGGCACCTGTGGTGACCCTACTTGACGATCGTGAACGGGAAGGCCTTGGTACCCTTCTTCGCCAGGTAGCCGTGGGCGCCGAGGTATTGGATCAGGGCCCGCACCTTCCGCGGCTTAGCCTTGTTGGCCGGGTTGATCCTGAAGGTAACCCAGCCCTGGGCGTTCGGCCGGATTCCTGCAGCGACCCGGTTACCCCGGCTGTCGACCAGCCGAACTTTCCCGACCGTGACCGGCCTGTCTTGGGAGTCGAGCACCCGTACCTTGAACACATAGGTGCCCTTCGGTCCGGTCGCATTGCGGTCGACGGTGGTTCCGTGCGGTCGCCGGAACCCGGTGAAGTGCACCTTGTCCGTGACCCTGACGACAATCGTCTTGGTGGTGGTGCGGCCCGCGGATGTGGCGGTCACGGTGACGGTCGACCGACCTGCCCTCAGGGCAGTGAGCTTCAGGGCGTGGTCGGCGTCGCGGCCGGTGATGGTCGCCCTGACGACATGCGGGTGGGTGTTGTTGTACGCCTTCACCGTGTAGTAGGCCCCGTCGCCGCCTGTCGTGGTCACGGGGATCGAGCCCGAGTTGCCCACCCTCATGGATCGTGAGGCCGGGAGGGTGAACGACGGCGCCTTCAGCGGGGCCGGTGGGTTATCGGCAGTCAAGGTCACCCTTCGGCGTTGCAGGAGACGATGGTCGAAGCACTTGCCGTCCGGTTTGTTCATGTAGTAGGCCCAGAAGGACTTGGCGCTGGTGGTGTCGTCCCCGTTCAGTCCGACGATCCCGCCGTAGCCAAGTTGCCGGTCCATGCCCACCGCCGGATCGCACTTGTCGCCGAACACGTTGCCGCTGCGTCCGGTGTCCCACGGATAGGCGAGAAGACTCCAGTGGAGCAGGTCCTCCGAGGTGTAGATCTTCATGCCGTCGTTGTGGACGGCCACCGAGATGTAGGCGTTGAGGTAGGTGTTGTAGGCGATCCCGCGCCTGGCCCAGGTGACCTTGGACTGATTGCCCCCCAGCCCCGGCTCGGTGAACGCCCCCTTGAAGTACTTCTTCCACGTGCCAGACGCTCCCAGGGTGGACAGCGGGGCTCGGGCGAGGGAGGTGAACCTCTTGACCTCGCCTTTGCGCTTGCCGGCTGTGGAGTAGAGGAGATACATGTAGTCACCGCGCACGACGAGACGCGGGCTACCAGTGTCATCGGTCGCCCGGTCGTTCAGCAGGTTCGTGTTCTGGGTGATCGCCGGCCCGGTCTTGGTCCAGGTCTTGCCGCCGTCATGGGACTCCATCCGATGGATCGTGTAGCGAAGACCCAGGTAACCTCCGCCGCACTTCTTGCGCCCAGGGCTGGGGCGCTCGGCGTGGTAGAAGGACACCCAATGCTTCGTGGTCGCCTGGTAGATGTTGACGGGGTGGATGGTGCATGCGTCGGCGGCACCCTTGCCCCCATGTGTCAGTAGCCTGTGGGGCTTGATGAACTTCTCGGTCGAGCGACCGAAGTTCTGGATCTTCCACCTCTCAACGTGCCTGTTGCTCACCCAGGTCAGCAAGCCGTTCGCGCCGTCGCGGTAGGTCACGATCACCGAGTCGATACCGCCTCCGGGACCATGGACCGTCAGCGGCTTGCTCAATTCCACGTGGACCGAGGGAGCCACAGCCGCGGCGACCGAGCCGCTGGTCGCCGGGCCTCGTGCGGTCGCCGGGCTTGCAAGGGAGATCGAAAGGACCAGCGCCGTGACGAGCAGACACCATGACCTCTGCATGGGCTTGTCGCTCTTCCTGTCCGTTTTTCCACGCCCCTTGGCAGTGTGATCTTGACTGCGCCCTTGCGGGCCGGTTGGTTGGACCTCAGTACCGGTTCAGTGTAGGCACGTACCCAGCCGGCTGACTCTCACGCACCTCACCGAACCTCTACGCCCGGGCTGCGGAGTCGTCGGAGGCGACCTCATGGAGAGGCGGGCCGCTAGGGTGACCGCGTGTTGAGGGCCGCGAGCGGCCCCTCCACCCGGGGAGCCATCGCGTCCATCAGCGCGGCCAGGCCCTTGGCCGGGCGCACCATCACCCGGAACTCGGTGACGAGTCCGTCTTCGCCGACCGTGACGAAGTCCGCGCCCTCGAGGCTGCGCCCGCCGACCGAGGCCTCGAACATCAGGACGTGGCCGTGTCCGTCGTCGGCGGTGAACGTCCGCACGTAGCGGAAGTCCTCGAACACCTGCATCGCGGCCCGGAGGAAGACCACGGTCGCGGCCCGGCCGGCGTACGGCTTGAACAGCGCCGGGCTCGAGAAGACGACGTCCTCGGCCAACAGGCGCTCGACGCCCACCTCGTCGCGCGACTCGAGGGCGCGCTTCAGCTCCTCCATCACGTCCCCTTGAACTCCGGCGGGCGCCTCTCTGCGAAGGCCCGCATCCCTTCTGCCGCGTCTTCGGTTCGCAGCAGGATCGTCTGTCCGGTGCGCTCCCGCTCGAGCGCGTCGTCGAGCCCGGTGAACGTCGCCGCGTTCACCGCTCGCTTGGTGGCTGCCAGACAGCGCGGCGCACCGGCCGCCAGCCGTGCCGCCACCTCGGCGACGACGGTGTCGAGCGCGTCGTCGTCGACCAGATGGCTGACCAGGCCCGCGTCGTACGCCTCGCGTCCGGTGAGCGGCTCGGCCAGCAGCGCCATCCGCATCGCGCGCGCCCGTCCGACGGACGCCGCCACGCTCGCCGTCGATCCACCGTCGGGCATCAGCCCGATGCGGGCGAAGGCGAGCAGGAACGAGGCCGACTCGGCGGCGATCGTCAGGTCGCAGGCCAACGCGATCGAGCAGCCGACCCCGGCGGCCGCACCCTGCACCGCGGCGACGACCGGCTTGTCGAGGCGGGTCACCGCCCGGACGATCCGGTTCGCCCGGTCGAGCGCGCGGACGTCGAGCCGCATCGGGCCGTCCACAGCCGAGATGTCCGCACCCGCGCAGAACGCCCGGCCCGCCCCGCGGAGCACCACCACCCGTACGTCGTCGTAGGCCGTCGCGCGTTCGAGCTCGGCAGCCAGCGCGTCGGCGAGCTCGGCGGAGAGGGCGTTGAGCTGCTCCGGCCGGTTCAGGGTCAGGGTCAGCACCCTGTCGGCACGCGCGACCTCCAGCGCTACCACTCCGGCACCCCACTTGTCGGCAAGGGTCCGGATCACCTTCAGGTTGCGATTGGTGGCGACGCCGAGGTGCTTCTCGACCGCCGCGTTGGTGAGCTTCGCCGAGTGGTAGTCCTTCCCGAGCAGCAGGTGGACGCCCCGGCCGTCGACCATCGCCCGCTCCCCGGCCTTCCCGGCGCCGTCCAGCTTCTTCACGTCAGCCGCGCTCGGTGCGTCCTTGAGCAACGAGACGTAGTGCAGGCCGTCGTGCTCGCGGCCGACCTGCTCGGCGTACGCCGCGACCTCGGTCAGCTCCGCCGGCGTCAGCACGATCGTCGGTACGTCGAAGCCGGACGCCTGCGCAAACGCTTCCTCGAGCGCTGCCTCGACCTCGGCCCGGCTCCGCAGCGGAGTCGTGATCCGGACGTTGCCGGTGTTGATGTACGTCTCGACGTCGGTGCAGCCCGCTGCCTCGCACGCCGCGACGATGGCGTCCTTCGCGAACTTCCGCTGCCCGACGTTGATGGCCCGGAGGAACGCGATGTACGTCGGCATGGCGGACATCCTGCCGTCCGAGGTCCGACGGGTCCATCGAGAGTCTTTGTATCCTGCCCGAGTGCCCACGGAGCTCGAGCAGCAGAGCAGCGAGCTCGTCGTGTACGCCGCGCGCCTGGTGCGCGCCGTACGCCGCAGTTCCGGCCAGCCGTCGGGCATCCGGATCCTGGCCCTGCTCGACGAGCTCGGACCCCAGGGCGTGACCGCGCTGGCGGAGGTCGACCGGTCCTCACAACCCACGGTGTCCGGCGCGGTCCGGCAGCTCGAGGAACAGGGCCTGGTCGCCAAGAAGCGCGACCCCAGCGACGCGCGACGCACCGTGGTTCGGCTGACCCGAGAGGGTCGCCGGACGCTGGCTGCCGCCCGGCGCGACAACGGCGCGGCCGTCGCCGAGCGGCTGTCCCGGGCCGGTCACACCGTCGAGGACGTCACCGCCGCCGTCGCCGTTCTGCGCGACGTGATGGCCGAGCAGCTTTGAGCGCTGCCGGTGAGCCCGCGAACCGGCAGATGGAGCGAAGGATTGAGGAGCGTCGACACGGACCGTCGCTTGTGACGGACCGTGTGACGTGTCTCGGAATCAGACCCTCCGCACCGGTGGGCCCGCGTCAGGTGACCGTGATGGGCTGCCCGCCGGACACCAGCTGCCAGTCCACCGTCGCGAACTGGGCCGGGTCGATGGTGTGGTTCGCGGTCACCCAGTCGATCAGTAGCTGCCGGATGTCGATCTGCCGGTTGTCGATCACCGGCGACGTCTTCACGGCAGGGAAACCACCGCCACCGCTCTGGCGGTAGTTGTTGACCGCCATCGCGAACTCCGCGGTCGGATCGATCGGCGCGCCGGCGTACTGCAGGTTCGTGATCCGCGACCCCACCGGCTCGCTGATGTCGATGTCGTAGGTGAGGCGGCCGTCGAGGCCGGCGATGGTGTCGAAGTTGTAGTCGGGGATCGGGGCGACGGGCGGGTTGGCGTTCGGGTAGCCGGCGTTCGTCACCTGGGCCATGGTGAACGGCCCCGTGCCACTGACAGCAGAGGGTTGCTGCCGACCCGATCGCGCTGGGCCTTGACCAGCGTCTGGACCTTGGCGATGCCGATGTCGTTGTGAGCGGCGTCGTCGTACTCGGCGTTCTTGTAGTAGTCCCAGTTGAAGACGTTGCCGTGGAGGTCGGTGGTGCCGAGGATCGTGAGCGTCGTGCTCTTGCCGCCAGAGGCAGTCTGGGCGGCGGCGGGAGCGGCGTAACCCGCGGCGGCGAGAGCGGCGGCGACGGTGAGGACACCGCGGCGCGACGGGCTGGCAGGCGGCATTCGGTGACCTTCCGGGGTCGGTGACATCCGAGACGCGAAGGCTCATTCCTACGGACGGGGACGCGGTCGAGTCACGAGGAATCGCCGCCACGAGGTGGCGCAGGTGACGTCGGGAACAACTTTCCATTTCCATAGGTTTCCTATATATACTCACGACGCTCCCAACCGAAAGGCTCCCTGTGACCGCGCACACCCATCACCCGCACGAAGCTCCGGTCGAGTCCGGCTCGTTCTTCTCCCAGCCACGTGCGGTGTGGGCGGTGGCGTTCGCCTGCGTGATCGCCTTCATGGGGATCGGCCTCGTCGACCCGATCCTCAAGGACATCGCGGTGAAGCTGGACGCGACGCCGAGCCAGGTGTCGCTGATGTTCACCAGCTACATGGCGATCATGGGCGTGGCCATGCTCGTGACCGGCGTCGTCTCCAGCCGGATCGGGCCGAAGCGGACCCTGCTCTCCGGACTCGTGCTGATCATCGTCTTCGCCGCCCTTGCGGGGTCCTCCAACAGCGTGGGTGCCGTGGTCGGCTTCCGCGCCGGCTGGGGTCTGGGCAACGCGCTCTTCGTGGCCACGGCGCTCGCCACCATCGTGATGTCCGCGACCGGCGGCACTGCCCAGGCGATCATCCTGTTCGAGGCCGCGCTGGGTATCGGCATCGCGTCCGGGCCGCTGGTGGGTGGCCTGCTCGGCGAACAGTCGTGGCGTGCCCCGTTCTTCGGCGTCTCCACGCTGATGGTGATCGCCCTGGTCGCGACCGCGTTCTTCCTGCCCTCCACGCCGCCGACCGGACGTCGTACGTCGTTGGCCGACCCGTTCCGCGCGCTGCGGCACAAGCCGCTGTTACTCACCGGCCTGACCGCGGTCTTCTACAACATCGGCTTCTTCACGATCCTCGCCGCCGGCCCGTTCGCGCTGCCTGATGCCGGCATCATCCAGATCGGCTGGATCTACTTCGGCTGGGGCGTGCTGGTCGCCGTCACCTCGGTCTTCGTCGCGCCGCGCATGCAGCGGTGGGTCGGCACCATCCCAGCCGTGATCGGCACCCTCGTGCTGTTCATGCTCGACCTGGGCGTGATGGCGGCGTACGCGGACCACCAGGCGGTCGTCATCGTCGGCATCGTGCTGTCGGGTGCCTTCATCGGCAACAACAACACCCTGATCACCGAGGCGGTGATGGGCGTGGCGCCGGTCGAGCGGCCGGTCGCGTCCGCGGCGTACTCCTTCGTCCGCTTCTGCGGCGGCGCCATCGGTCCCTACGTCGCGCTCAAGCTGTTCGGCCTCCCGCCCGACGTGCACGTGCACGCGCCGTTCGTCTTCGGGGCGGTGATGGTCGGCGTCGGCGTGGCGATCATGGCCGCCGGATCGGGCGTGCTGACCCGCGCCCTCGAGGGCTCCCACGAGAGCCGGCAGGACGAGGCCGAAGCGATCCTCGTCGGCGACCTGGACTGATTCGGTCCAACCCCTAGACACGCCGGGTGGGCGGCG
>JAFMQY010000028.1 GCA_017354415.1 Nocardioides sp. | reverse complement strand
CACGCCACCGGGGGCGGGTGCTGCTCGCGGTGGCGGCCGCTGTCGCTCTCGTGGCGGGCGGCACGTCGTACGCCGTGTCGAGAGGGTTGGGGTCGAGCTCCTCCCCGCCGACCATGAGCGCCGGGGACCATCAGCCTCCGCTGCCTCACCTGCAGACGGACGCGGGGAACCGCGCCGCCGCGGTGGCAGCTGCGGATCGGGTCGCGGCCGCGCTCCCGGCGTACCCCGGGGCGCAGGCGACCGACAGTGCCGCGGTGCCGGAGCTGGGCGACGACACCCTGAGCGCGGTTCATCCAGCCGGCCACACGATCGTCCGGTCGCGCTACTGGACCGTGGGTAACGTGAGGTCGAGAGCCGTCGCGCAGTGGTACGCCGCCCACCCGATGGAGGGGTTCCGCACGGAAGGCGGGCCGAACGGCGTCGGCGGATCCAGCAGCGGGTCCGGGTGGATCGACGAGGTCTACTGGGACGGAACCTCCTCCAACCCTTCGCTGTCTGGGACGTGGGTCGAGGTCGAGACAACGAACATCTCCGCAGGGGTCGGCATCCGCCTGACCGTGAGCAGCGTCTGGCGGCCGGCGCGGCCGCTGGCGTCGTTCGTCCAGGACGTCTCGTCGATCGACGTGCGCTCGGTGCACCGGCAGTACGGGCGTGTGTCGCACACGACGCGTCGCTCGTTCACCGTGAGTGCTCCCGGTGAGGTCCTGCGCGCAGCCATCGCCTTCAATGCGCTCCCAGGGATGACGCCCTCCGTCCACAGCTGCCCCATGCAGATGGACGTCTACACCGACCGCATCGTCTTCCACACCGCGACCGGTGATGTGACTGCGGTGAGCATCAGCAGCAGCAGCATCTGTGGATCGGGGATGGTCGTCCGCCGCGACGGGCACCGCGTCGACCCGGAGCTCGGCGACGCCGAACCGTTCCTCCGGGCGCTCGGCCTCGACCACTGATCGCTGACCTGGCGATCGCGTCGGGCGAGATCGTGCTGACCTGGCGGTTGCGTCGTACGAGATCACGCTGACCCGGCGATGGCGTCGTACGAGATCACGCTGACCCGGCGGTCGCGTCAGGCGAGACCGCGCTGACCTGGCGATTGCGTCGATTGCGTCGAACGAAACTGCCAGGTGAGCGTCTTACGCCGTGACCCGACCGCCAGGTCAGCGTCGTACGCCGTGACGCAACCGCCAGGTCAGCGTCGTACGCCGTGACCCAACTGCCAGGTCAGCATCGTACGCCGTGACCCAACCGCCAGGTCAGCGTCGTATGCCGTGACCCAACCGCCAAGTCAGCGTCGTACGCCGTGACGCAACCGCCAAGTCAGCGTCGTACGCCGTGACGCAACCGCCAGGTCAGCGTCGTACGCCGTGACGCAACCGCCAGGTCAGCATCGTATGCCGGGACGCAACCGCCAGGTCAGCGCTAGGGGAGGGCGACCAGACCCATCTCGGAGTCGCAGGCGAGGGCTTTGTTGTGGGGGATGATCCGGACCGTGTAGCCGAAGGCACCGCCACGTTTGAGCTGGACCTGTCCGTCGAAGCGGTGGCGGCCACCGTCGTAGGAGTCGGCCGGGGTGAGGGGGGTGATCGAGGTGTTGACCAGCTGGTCGTCGGCGTCGATCACGCCGTGCACGAGCTCGACCTCGACGTCCTCCGGGCTCAGCGCGCCCAGGGCCACGAAGGCGCGCACGGTCAGCACCGAGCCGACCTCGGGGTTGTCGCCCACACCGTGGCTCTCGACGTGCTCGACGCGGACGTCGCCCCAGCCGGCCCGGATGGTCTTCTTCCAGGCGGCGAGCTCGGTCGCACCCTTGTAGTCGGAGTTCAGCGCACGACCGGTGACCGCCGCCGGCGTGTAGAGGAGCCGGACGTAGTCGCGCAGCATCCGACTGGCCAGCACCTTCGGGCCGAGCGACTTGAGGGTGTGCCGCACCATCTCGATCCAACGCGTCGGCACTCCTTCGGCGTCGACGTCGTAGAACCGCGGTGCGACCTCCTTCTCGATCAGGTCGTAGAGGGCCGTAGCCTCGAGCTCGTCGCGTCGCCCCGGGTCGTCGACCCCGTCGGCGGACGGGATCGCCCAGCCGTTGGAGCCGTCGTACCACTCGTCCCACCAGCCGTCGAGGATCGACATGTTCAAGCCGCCGTTGAGCGCGGCCTTCATGCCCGACGTGCCGCAAGCCTCGAAGGGCCGGAGCGGGTTGTTCAGCCAGACGTCGCAGCCGGGATACAACGGCTGAGCCATCGCGATGTCGTAGTTGGGCAGGAAGACGATCCGGTGCCGCACCTCAGGATCGTCGGCGAACCGGACGATCTCCTGGATCAGCTTCTTGCCACCGTCGTCGGCCGGGTGGGCCTTGCCGGCGATCAGCAGCTGGACGGGGCGCTCGGGGTGCGTCAGCAGGCGCTTGAGCCGCTCGGGGTCATGCAGCATCAGCGTCAGCCGCTTGTACGACGCAGCGCGGCGCGCGAAGCCGATCGTCAGGACGTCGGGGTCGAGTGCTTCGTCGACCCACTTGAGCTCGGCGGCGGGGATCCCACGGTTCAGGTAGGACCGCATCAGGCGCTGCCGCGCGTCGGACACCAGCCGCTCGCGGAGGAGCCGCTTGACGGACCAGATGTCGGTGGCCGAGACGCTGTCGACGGCGTTGAAGAAGGTGTCGAGGTCGTCGGCATCACCGGTGACGCCGTGTTGCGCGGCCAGGGCGAAGACCTCGCGGCCGACCCAGGTCGGCGCGTGTACGCCGTTCGTGATCGAGGTGATCGGCACCTCGGCCTCGTCGAACGCCGGCCACAGACCGCGGAACATGCCCCTGCTCACGTGGCCGTGCAGCTGCGAGACGCCGTTGGCGCGCTGAGCGAGCCGGAAGCCCATCACCGCCATGTTGAAGATCGTCGGGTCGCCGCCGGAGTAGTCCTCCGCGCCGAGCGCGAGGATCCGGTCGAGGGGTACGCCGGCCAGCGCCCCGGACGCGCCGAAGTACTGCTCGATCAGCTGTCGCGAGAACCGGTCGATGCCCGCAGGCACCGGCGTGTGGGTGGTGAACACGGTGGAGGCCCGTGACACCTCCAGGGCGGTATCGAAGTCGAGCTTCGGACCGCCCTCCTCGATGGTCAGCTCCCGGATCCGCTCGAGGCCCAGGAAGCCGGCGTGGCCCTCGTTGGTGTGGTACACCTCGGGCTCGGGGGCACCGGTGATCCGGGCATGGACGCGCAGCGCGCGGACACCGCCGATGCCGAGCAGGATCTCCTGGCGGAGCCGGTGCTCGGAGGCGCCGCCGTACAGGCGGTCGGTCACCTGGCGGTAGGCGTCGGGGTTGCCCTCGACGTCCGTGTCGAGAAGGAGCAGCGGCACCCGGCCGACCTGTGCCACCCAGATACAGGCAAGCAGCTCAGGGCCGTCGGGCAGCTGGATGGAGATCAGGGCCATCTCGCCGTTCGCCTCGCGGAGCAGGGAGATCGGGAGCCCGACGGGGTCGAGCACGGGGTACTGCTCGAGCTGCCAGCCCTCACGCGAGAGCGACTGCTTGAAATAGCCGGCGTGGTAGAGCAGGCCGACGCCCACGAGCGGGACGCCGAGGTCCGATGCGGCCTTCAGGTGGTCGCCGGCCAGGATGCCGAGACCTCCGGAGTACTGCGGGAGCACCGCGGTGATGCCGTACTCCGGTGAGAAGTACGCGATCCGGGTCGGCACCTCGTCGCCGGCCCGCTCGGTGTACCAACGCTCGCCGCCCAGGTAGGCGTCGAGGTCGGCCTTGGCCGCGCCCAGGTGGTCGAGAAAGTCCTGGTCTGCAGCGAGCGCGTCCAGACGCTCCGGGCTGACCGCACCCAGCAGACGCACGGGGTCGTGCTTGACCGACTCCCAGGTCTCGGGGTCGACCTCCGCGAAGACGTCTTGGGTCGGGGGGTGCCACGACCACCGCAGGTTCCCGGCGAGGTCACCGAGCCCCGACAGGGCCGGGGGCAGGACAGGACGGACAGTGAACCGTCTGATGGCACGCACCCGATGACCGTAGCGCACTTGATCGTTCCAATCGGCAGGACCCGTGCTCTCGACACGCTCGACCGACGGGCTCGACCGACCGGCTCGACCGACCGGCTCGACCGACCGGCTCGTCTTGCGTGGGACTCGGCGATTCGGAAGGGTGGCGAGCATGGTCGGACGCATCCCCGTCATGGACGTCATGCCTCTGGTCGACCTCGGCCGCCTGCCCGCCAAGGCCACGGTGGGTGAGCCGCTCCCCGTCAGCGCGACCGTGTTCCGCGAGGGTCATGACCAGCTCGGTGCCGAGGTGGTGCTGGTCGCCCCCGACGGCTCGAAGCGTCCTCCGGTGCGGATGGCCACGGACGGCGGCACCGACCGGTACGTCGCCTGGGTCACGCCCGACGTGCCGGGTGCGTGGACCTTCGAGGTGCACGCGTGGTCCGACCCGCTGTCGACCTGGGAGCACGACGCGGGGATCAAGATCCCGGCGGGGGTCGACGTCGAGCTGATGTTCACCGAGGCCGGACTGCTGCTCGACCGGGTCTCAGCCGACCCGGCACTCGGGACCCATGAGGCCGAGGTGGTCAAGGGCGCGGTGTCCGCGGCAAGCGACCTCTCGCGTCCGGTCGAGGCCCGGCTGGCCGCGCTCCAGGCGCCCGAACTCCGGGCCGTGCTGTCCGCCCACCCGCTGCGCGAGCTGCTGACCGTCGAGGGCCCCTATCCCCTCTACGCCGACCGGGTGCGAGCGCTGTTCGGCAGCTGGTACGAGTTCTTCCCGCGGTCCGAGGGCGCGACGTACGACGAGACGACCGGGAAGGTGGTCAGCGGCACGTTCGCGACCGCCGCGAAGCGGCTCGACGCGGTCGCCGCGATGGGGTTCGACATCATCTACCTCCCCCCGATCCACCCGATCGGCGAGGTCAACCGGAAGGGCCCCAACAACACCCTCGACCCCGGCCCCGACGATCCCGGCTCGCCCTGGGCGATCGGCAGCAAGGACGGTGGTCACGACGCGATCCACCCCGACCTCGGGACGTTTGCGGACTTCGACGCGTTCGTGGAGCGGGCCAACGCTCTCGGGCTCGAGGTGGCCCTCGACCTCGCCCTGCAGTGCGCCCCGGACCACCCCTGGGTGACCAGTCACCCCGAGTGGTTCACCACCAAGTCCGACGG
Source organism: Nocardioides sp. (assembly GCA_017354415.1). Classification (GTDB taxonomy): domain Bacteria; phylum Actinomycetota; class Actinomycetes; order Propionibacteriales; family Nocardioidaceae; genus Nocardioides. Next base: position 22,699 of record JAFMQY010000028.1, on the reverse strand, counting down.
CACGATCGCCTACGCGGAGAACCCGCCGAAGAAGTACCAGGACATCTACCCGCTCAACTTCGACAACGACCCGGCCGGCATCTGCAGGGAGGTGCTGCGGGTCGTCCGGCACTGGATGAAGCACGGGGTGCGGGTGTTCCGGGTCGACAACCCCCACACCAAGCCGGTGGCCTTCTGGGAGTGGCTGCTGCGCGAGGTACGCCGGACCGACCCGGACGTGATCTTCCTGTCCGAGGCGTTCACCCGGCCGGCGATGATGCACGCGCTCGGGGCGATCGGCTTCCACCAGAGCTATACGTACTTCACCTGGCGCACCGCGAAGTGGGAGATCGAGGAGTACCTCGGGCAGGTCTCCCACGAGTCCAGCCACCTGATGCGGCCGAACTTCTTCGTGAACACCCCTGACATCCTGCACGCCTACCTGCAGTACGGGGGTCCCCCGGCGTTCAAGGTCCGCGCGATCCTGGCGGCGACCGGCTCGCCGAGCTGGGGCGTGTACGCCGGGTACGAGCTCTTCGAGCACGTCGCGGTCCGGCCCGGCAGCGAGGAGTACCTCGACTCGGAGAAGTACCAGATCCGCGTGCGCGACTGGGACGCCGCCGAGCAGGAGGGCCGCACGCTCGCGCCGTACCTGACCATGCTGAACGCGGTACGGCGGGCCCACCCGGCCCTCCAGCTGCTGCGCAACGTCGTGATCCACAGCAGCGACGACGAGAACGTCCTCGTCTTCAGCAAGCAGGCGGGCGACGACCTGGTGATCGTGGTGATCAACCTCGACCCGCACGCGGCCCGCGAGACGATGGCCCACCTCGACATGCCGGCCCTCGGGCTGGAGTGGCACGACAGCCTGGCCGTCCACGACGAGATCACCGGCCAGGACTGGCACTGGGGCCCGCACAACTACGTCCGGCTCGACCCCTACGTCGAGCCCGCACACCTGCTGACCGTGCGGAGGACCGGATGAGCGCCGCGGGGCCCGCGGTCTCGCCAGGCTCGGCCGACGCGTCCGGCTCGATCCGCGGCTCAGGCTCGACCCGCCGTGCCGGGTCGACCAACCCCCGAGGAGGCACCGTCCTCGCGCCGATCGAGGGTCCACCGGACTGGTACAAGACCGCGGTCTTCTACGAGGTCCTGGTCCGCTCCTTCCACGACTCCAACTCCGACGGCACCGGTGACTTCAGGGGCCTGATCGAGAAGCTCGACTACCTGCAATGGCTCGGCGTCGACTGCCTGTGGGTACCGCCGTTCTTCACCTCGCCGCTGCGCGACGGGGGGTACGACGTGGCCGACTACACCTCGATCCTTCCCGAGTGCGGCACAGTCGACGACTTCCGCGAGTTCGTCGCGGAGGCGCACGAGCGCGGCATCCGGGTGATCATCGACTTCGTCATGAACCACACGAGTGACGCGCACCCGTGGTTCCAGGCGTCCCGCAGCGATCCCGACGGCCCGTACGGCGACTTCTACGTCTGGTCCGACACCGACGAGACGTACGGGGAGGCGCGGATCATCTTCGTCGACACCGAGCCCTCGAACTGGACCTGGGACCCGGTGCGACAGCAGTACTTCTGGCACCGCTTCTTCTCTCACCAGCCGGACCTGAACTACGACAACCCCAAGGTCCACGACGCCATGCTCGAGGCGATGTCGTTCTGGCTCGACATGGGCCTGGACGGCTTCCGGCTCGACGCCGTGCCCTACCTGTACGAGCGCCCCGGCACGAACGGCGAGAACCTCCCCGAGACCCATGAGTTCCTGCGCAAGGTCCGCACCTTCGTCGACGACCACTACCCCGGCCGGGTCCTGCTGGCCGAGGCCAACCAGTGGCCGGCCGACGTCGTCGACTACTTCGGCGGCAAACGGGACGAGGAGACCGGCGAGTACCTCGGGGACGGCGACGAGTGCCACATGTGCTTCCACTTCCCCGTGATGCCGCGCATCTTCATGGCCGTCCGTCGCGAGTCCCGCTTCCCGATCTCGGAGATCATGGAGCAGACGCCGCCGATCCCGCCCAACTGCCAGTGGGGCATCTTCCTGCGCAACCACGACGAGCTGACCCTCGAGATGGTCACCGACGACGACCGCGACTACATGTGGGACGAGTACGCCAAGGACCCGCGGATGAAGGCCAACATCGGCATCCGCCGGCGCCTCGCCCCCCTCCTCGACAACGACGTGGACCGGATGGAGCTGTTCACCGCGTTGCTGCTGTCGCTGCCCGGCAGTCCCGTCATCTACTACGGCGACGAGATCGGCATGGGCGACAACATCTGGCTCGGTGACCGCGACGGTGTCCGGACCCCGATGCAGTGGACCCCTGACCGGAACGCCGGCTTCTCGACCGCGACTCCTGGCAAGCTCCATCTGCCGGCGATCCAGGACCCGGTCTACGGGTACCAGAGCGTCAACGTCGAGGCGCAGCTCGAGGACTCGTCCTCGCTGCTGCACTGGACCCGCCGGATGATCCACGCCCGCCGCCGCCACCCGGCGTTCGGCCTCGGCTCCTTCCTCGATCTCGGCGGCACCAACCCGTCGGTGCTGTCCTACGCTCGCGAGCACGAGTCCAGCAACGGCTCCGACCTGATCGTCTGCGTCAACAACCTGTCTCGCTTCGCGCAACCGGTCGAGCTGGACCTGCGGCGCTGGGAGGGTTTCGTGCCCGTCGAGCTGCTCGGCGGTGTGCCGTTCCCCCCGATCGGCGAGCTTCCGTACCTGCTGACCCTGGGTGGGTACGGGTTCTACTGGTTCCGCCTGACTGCCCCACCCGAGGAGGCCACCGCCCCGTGACTGACGAGTTCCGCACGAATCCGAGCGCCGAGCCCTCCGGCGACCCGGCGGCTCCGGGAGCGATCCCGCCGGACGACCGGTTGCGCCAGCTGACCGGATACATCGAGTCGGCCAGGTGGTTCGGAGGCAAGGGACGTGGCGCGCGGGCCACCGGGGTACGGCGGCTCGGCGTCATCGCCGAGCACGGGCCCCGGGTGGTCGTCGATCTCGTCGAGCTGACCTACGACGACGGCGGCCGCGAGCTGTACCAGGTCCCGCTGGCGCTCTACACCGACCCGGAGCATCGGCTGGACCACGCGTTCGTCGGCTGGTGGGAGGACCCCGAGGTGGGATGGACGCACGCCTACGACGTGGTGCACGACCGCGGGGCGATGGCGGCGTACCTCGAGGCGTTCGTGGCCGGCCCGGGCGGACCCCTGGCCTTCCGGACCCTGCCGGGTGAGGAGCTCGACCCGACGGCGCCATCCACGCCGCTCAGCGCTGAGCAGTCGAACTCGTCGGTGGTCTTCGGGGAGCAGGCGCTGCTCAAGATGTTCCGGCGGGTCACCCCGGGGATCAACCCGGACATCGAGATCCACGAGCGGCTCACCCGGGCCGGCTCGGACAACATCGCCGCCCTCCTGGGCTGGATCGAGACCGACGACCTCCAGCTGGCGATGCTGCAGCAGTTCCTGCGCACCGCGACGGACGGCTGGGAGCTGGCCCTGACCAGCGTCCGCAACCTGTTCGCGGAGGCCGACCTGTACGCCGAGGAGGTCGGCGGGGACTTCGCCGCCGAGGCTCACCGTCTGGGCGAGGCGATCAAACGGATCCACATGCTTCTCGCAGAGCTCTTCCCGACCGGCGAGCGGACGGTGGCCGACCATGCAGAGCTGGCCAAGGCGATGACCACCCGGTTGGAGGACGCGCTGGACGTCGTACCCGCGTTGTCCGACCACGCCCCCGCGCTGCACGACCTCTTCGCGACCGTCGGGACGATCTCGTCGGCGGCCATCCAGCGGGTGCACGGCGACCTCCACCTGGGCCAGACGCTGCGCACCGCGATGGGCTGGAAGGTCGTCGACTTCGAGGGCGAGCCCGCCAAGCCGCTCGCGGAACGGGTGCTACCCGACTCGCCCTGGCGCGACGTCGCCGGGATGCTCCGCTCCTTCGACTACGCGCCGCGGGTGGCGGCCATGACCTTCGCCACGACGGGCGACGACGGCATCGAGCAGCGCGCGTTCCGGGCTGCCGAGTGGTCGGCGCGCAACCAGGCGGCGTTCCTCGAGGCCTACGCCCAGCGCCAGCTCAGCGGCGACGAGCAGACCCTGCTCGCGGCGTACGTCGCGGACAAGGCGGTCTACGAATGCGTCTACGAGGCGCGCAACCGGCCGAGCTGGCTGTCGATCCCGCTGGCGGCTGTGAGCCAGGTCCCGGCGGCCTTCGCCGAGGGCCCCGGGCAGAAGAGCCGGCGATGACGTCTGTCCCCACGTCCGAGCTCGACCAGCTGGTCCGCGGCGAGCACGGGCACCCGCACGCGATCCTCGGCGCCCATCCGGAGGACGACGGGATCACCTTCCGGGTGTACAAGCCGCTCGCTCGAACCGTCACGGTGGTCGCCTCCGAGGGACGTCGCATCCCGCTCGAGCACGAGCACGAGGGTGTGTGGGTGGGCGGGGTCTCGACAGGCTCGACCGACGCCACGAAGGACGTGCCGGACTACCGGGTGGAGGTCGACTACGGGGAGGGTGCGATCACCGTCGACGATCCCTACCGCTTCCTCCCGACGCTCGGCGAGACCGACCTCTACCTGGTGAACGAGGGGCGGCACGAGCTGCTCTGGACCGTACTGGGCGCCCGGGTCCACCACTACCCGTCCCCGACCGGCGACATCTCGGGTACGTCGTTCGCGGTCTGGGCGCCGAGTGCCCGTGGCGTGCGCCTCGAGGGCGACTTCAACAGCTGGGACGGACGCGAGCATCCGATGCGACAGCTCGGTGAGTCCGGTGTCTGGGAGCTGTTCATGCCGGGGGTCGGCGCCGGAGCCGGGTACAAGTACGTGATCCTCGGCGCCGACGGCGCGTGGCGCGAGAAGGCCGACCCGATGGCGTTCTGGGCCGAGGTGCCGCCCGCGACGTCGAGCCGGGTCTTCGAGTCGAGCCACGAGTGGGGCGACGACGCGTGGATGACCGGACGCTCGCAACGGCCGGCTGTGCACCAGCCGATGTCGGTGTACGAGGTGCACCTGGGGTCATGGCGCAAGCGGCACGGCCAGGTGCTCACCTGGGACCAGCTGATCGACGAGCTGGTGCCGTACGTCCACGACCTCGGGTTCACGCACGTCGAGCTGATGCCGGTGATGCAGCACCCGTTCGGCGGCTCGTGGGGCTACCACGTGACGTCGTACTTCGCGCCGGACTCGCGCTTCGGCGACCCCGACGGCTTCCGCCGACTCGTCGACGCGTTCCACCGGCACGGCATCGGGGTGCTCCTCGACTGGGTGCCCGGGCACTTCGCGACCGACGAGTGGGCGCTGGCGCGCTTCGACGGCACCCCGCTGTACGAGGATCCCAACCCGCAACGTGGGTGGCACAAGGAGTGGGGCTCCCACATCTTCAACTTCGGCCGACGGGAGGTGCGCAACTTCCTCTACGCCAACGCGTTGTACTGGCTGGAGGAGTTCCACGCCGACGGCCTCCGGGTGGACGGCGTCGCCTCGATGCTCTACCTCGACTACGCACGCGCCGACGGCGAGTGGACCCCGAACAAGCTGGGCGGCCGGGAGAACCTCGAGGCGGTGCAGTTCCTCCAGGAGATGAACGCGACCGTCTACAAGCGGGTGCCAGGCGCCACCACGATCGCCGAGGAGTCCACCTCCTGGCCGGGCGTGACCCGGCCGACCGACAGCGACGGGCTGGGCTTCGGGTTCAAGTGGAACATGGGCTGGATGCACGACACGCTCGACTACCTCGAGCGCGAACCCGTGCACCGCTCGTGGCACCACAACGAGCTGACCTTCGGTCTCACCTATGCGTTCAGCGAGAACTTCGTGCTCCCGCTCAGCCACGACGAGGTCGTGCACGGCAAGGGCTCGCTGCTGCGGAAGATGCCGGGCGACCGCTGGCAGCAGCTGGCCAACCTGCGGGCGTACTTCGGCTTCATGTGGGCACACCCCGGCAAGCAGCTGCTGTTCATGGGCGGCGAGCTCGGCCAGGAGTCCGAGTGGGCGGAGTCGCGTGAGCTCGACTGGTGGCTGCTCGACCACCCGGAGCACCTCGGCATGCACCGGCTGTTCAAGGACCTCAACCGCGCGTACGCCGAGACTCCCGCCATCTGGTCGCGCGACGACGCGGCAGACTCGTTCCAGTGGATCGACGCCAACGACGCCGGGCGCAACGTGTTCTCGTTCTTCCGGCGCGGGGATGCGGGCTCGTCAGAGCTGGTCTGCGTCTCCAACTTCGCCGCCATCCCGCACAACGACTTCCGGCTCGGCCTGCCGTCGGCCGGCGAATGGCGGGAGGTCCTCAACACCGACGCCACGACGTACACCGGGTCGGGGCTCGGCAACCTCGGCTCCGTGACGGCGTACGAGGGGGGCCAGGAGATGACACAGAGCGGCCAGCCGGCCCATGCCACGTTGGTACTCCCTCCGCTGGCCACCGTCTGGCTGCGGCGCGCCTGACCAGCGGCGTTCGGAAGACCGGCCATGACAGCGGCCCTGTTCTGGGGACTGTTCTCCTCGGCGGCGCTCTATCTCGGCCAGCTTCTGGCCCGCCCGATGGGGCGTTCGGAGCGGGCGATCGGCCTGATGATGGGGTTCGGCGCGGGCACCCTGATCAGTGCCGTCGCCTACGAGCTGGTCCCTGCCTCCAGCTTCACCCACGGCTGGTTGATCGCCGTCAGCTTCCTGTTCGGGGCGGTCGTCTACTACTTCGGCGACCGGTGGATCGACAGCAGCGGCGGCAAGCAGCGCTCCGCGGTCCGGTCCGACCCCGAGGGGTCGGGCGCGGCGATGTTCCTCGGCGCCCTTCTCGACGGCATTCCCGAGGCGTTCATCCTGGGGCTCGGCTTGGCCCTCGGCGGCTCGGTCAGCGTCGCCTTCGTCGCCGCGGTGTTCATCTCCAACATCCCGCAGGGGCTGGCCGGCACCACGAGCCTGCAGGAGGTCGGCACGTCGAACCGTCGCATCGCGACGATGTGGGGTTTGCTCACCGTGGCCTGCGGGCTCGCGTCGCTGGCCGGCTACGCGATGGCCGACCGGCTGCAGGGCGCCGGCGCGAACGCGAGCGCGTTCGCCGGCGGCGCCGTGCTGATGATGCTGACCGACTCGATGGTCCCGGAGTCATACCGGCACGGCGGCCGGTTGACCGGCCTGCTCACCGTGCTCGGCTTCCTGGTCGCGGGCGTGCTCACCTTTCTCCCATGAGCGCCGACTCCGCTGCCGGTCGATGCTGCCGGTCGATGCTGCCGGTCGATGCTGCGCGTCGATCAGCCGGTCGATGCTGCCGGTCGATCAGCCGGTGACCGGCCAGCAGACCTCGGTGGTGTGCGCGAGCAGGTCGTCCTCGTCACCGGTGGGCAGGTAGCGCTCGCGGACCGGCCCCTCCGACGCCGACGCCTGCTCGACCACCCAACGGCCCAGCGCGCCGTACGCCCGGTCGAGGTCGAGCGGCGGTCCGTCGAAGGTGGTGAGCGCCAGGCGGCTCGCCGGCACGTCGTACGCCGTGACGCGGGCGGGTAGGCGGGCGGGCACCGCGCCCACCGGGACGAACGCCACCAGCCGGCCGACCTCGTCGGTGAAGAACTCGGTCGGGAAGAGCGCGCCGTCGGGCCCGACCCGGGTCGCGCCGCTGACGCGAACCGCGCGATGGAGGTCTCGGAACGCGTCCATCCACCACCCCACCACGTCGGCGGCCGCGACCTCGTCCGTGATCGCGAGCGTGGTCAGCGCCGGCTCGTCGCGGTAGCTCACCGGGAACGCCTTCCCGTCCTCGGCGAGCATCTGCCGCAGCGAGTCGACGGTGGCCTGGGTCTCCCGGAGCTGGCCACTCATCTTGTCCAGATGGTCCACGATCACGGCGTTCCTGGCTCCCTCGTCGGGCGCGTCCAGGAATGCACGGAGCCGCTCGATGGGCAGGTCGAGGTCGCGGAAACGGCGGATCACCTGCGCGGTGGCCACCTGCGAGACGTCGTAGAAGCGGTATCCGGAGGACGGGTCGATCCGGACCGGCTCGAGCAAGCCGGTCTCGTGGTAGTGCCGGAGGGTCTTCACGGACAGGAACGTCATCCGCGAGAACTCTCCGATGCTGAGCAGGTGGGCCCGGTCGTGCGAGGTCATGTCGCCATCCCACAGTCTCCCCTGGGGGGAGGGTCAAAGGGTTTCCCCGGGTTGACTCTCCCCCAGCGGGAGACCGGAGCGTCGCCGGCATGAACACAGCCACGACAGTCCCGAACACGCGAAGCGACACCGGCTGGGGTCCGCTGGCCGTGCTGATGTGCGGCACGTTCCTCGTCGTTCTCGACTTCTTCATCGTCAACGTCGCGCTCCCCTCGATGCAGCGCGACCTCCACGCCTCCAGCAGCGGCCTCGAGTGGGTCGTCGCCGGGTACGGCCTCACCTTCTCCGCCCTCCTGATCGCCGTCACCCGGCTCGGTGACAGGTGGGGACGGCGGCGGATGTTCTCCTCCGGTGTCGCTCTGTTCGTGGCGGCCTCGGCGGCCTGCGGCGCCGCTCCGTCGACCGAGCTCCTGGTCGGCGCGCGCCTGGCCCAGGGCGTGGCCGGCGCGATGGTGTCGCCGATGGTGCTGGCCCTGATCGGCGACGTGTACGCGGGTCCGCGCCTCCCGCGCGCGATCGGGATCTACTCGACGGTGATGGGCCTCGCGGCCGCCACCGGACAGCTGATCGGCGGCCTCCTGATCCACCTGGACCTGGCCGGCTCCGGCTGGCGGGCGATCTTCTGGGTGAATGTTCCGGTCGGCGTGGCCGCGCTTGTGCTGGCCCCCCGTCTGCTCCCCGACCGTCGGGTCCCGGGGAACACGCGGATCGACCTGGTCGAGCTGGGCCTGGCGACTGCGACGCTCACCGCCTTGCTGCTACCCCTCCTCGAGGGCCGGCGCCTCGGCTGGCCGCTGTGGACCTGGATGAGCCTCGCCGGCGCGGTACTCGCGGGTGTGCTCACCGTCGTCCGGAGTCGTGCTCTGCTGCGTCGGGGTCGCCGTCCCCTTGTCGAGCCGGCCGCGTTCGGGTCGCGTTCGGTGCGGGTGGCGATCGCCTGCCAGGGGCTGCTCTTCGTCGGGATGGCGTCGTACTTCCTGGTCCTGGCCCTGTACCTCCAGGACGGTCGCGGCCTCGGCGCCCTCGCCTCCGGCGCGGTGTTCGCCGTGGTCGCGGTTCCCTACATGGTCGGCACCAGCCGGCAGCGTCGGCTCGCCGCCCGCCTGGGTCGCTGGACGGTCCCGCTCGGCGCCTCGGTGTTCGCCCTGGGTCACGTCGCCCTGCTCGTCGCCGTCTCCGCACACGGGGTCAGCGGACCGCTGGTCGACCTGGTTCCCGGACTGGCGCTGGCCGGCTTCGGGATGGGGATCGCCCTCACCGGCCTCATCGACACCGCCATGGGCAATGTGGAGCCGGTGCACGCCGGCGCCGTCTCCGGCGTCCTGTCCACCGCGCAGCAGCTCGGCAACGCGCTCGGAGTCGCCCTGGTCGGCATGGTGTTCTTCGGCGCCGTGTCGGGCGGCTACGCGCATGCGCTGGAGTGGAGCCTGGTGGCGCTGGTCGGCTCCACCGCAGGCGTCGCGCTCCTGGCGCTGCTGCTCCAGCCCCGGCGAACGACCCCTGCGCCATCCGACGACCCCGCCACCGAGGAGACCGAGGCCGCCGCCCCTGCCGCGGCGTGAAGCGGGATAGTCCGTGACGAACGTCAGCCCGCATGAGCCGTTTCGCCTGATCTTCGTCACGGACTACCCCGGATCACCTCCCCGCGTCCGATGACCTGGTCCGGGCCGCAGTGTCGTCGGTCGAGCCTGTCGGGACCACGACACAGACGGCCTGGCTAGGGTCAACACGTGACCGACCAGCCGACGCTGACCGACGGGGTCGTGACGCTGCGGCCGTTCCGGGACGACGACGTCGCCGCAGCGGTGGCAGGACACGACGACGTGATCGCGCACTGGTTCGGCTGGCCCGTCGACGGTGTCACGCCCGAGCGGATGCGGGCTGCGATCGCCGACTGGCGCGCGTCGTATGGCGACGACCACTCCCAGGTCGCCTTCGCCATCGAGGTGGACGGCCACGTGGCCGGCAGCGTCGACGTGCGGAGGCGGGAGCCGGGGGTGGGCGAGCTCTCGTGGGCCCTGTACCGCGGTGAGCGCGGCAGGGGCGTGGCCACCCGGGCGGTCCGCATCCTGATCGACTACGCGCTGAGCGAGACCGGCCAGGGTGGCCTCGGGTACTCGCGGGTCGAGGCGAAGGTCGAGCCCGGCAACGAGGCCTCCCTGCGGGTGGCCACGCGAGCCGGCCTGCGTCGAGAAGGAGTACGCCGCATCGAGCCCGGGACCGGCGACCGCCCGGAGACCACGTCGTACGTCGTGCTCGCCCGGCTGGTATCCGACCCACCGATCACCGAGCCCGAGGGCTTCCGGGCATTGCTCAACTCCTTCCTCCCGCGCAAGCGGGCGATCAGCCAGCTGTTGGTCCGCGACCGAGAGGGCCGCGTGTTGATCTGCAACCTCACCTACAAGCGCGACTGGGACCTGCCCGGCGGCGTGGTCGAAGTCGGTGAGTCACCCCGGCTCGCCGCCATGCGCGAGGTGAGCGAGGAGCTCGGGCTGGATCTCGAGGCAGACCGCCTGCTGCTCACCGACTGGCTCCCACCGTGGAGCGGCTGGGACGACGCCGTCTGCCTCGTCTTCGACGGCGGCGTGCACGAGGCCGCCATCGCCGACCGGGTCCGCATGCAGGCCCGCGAGATCCGGAGCGTCGAGTTCGCGGCGGTCGACCAGATCCGTGAGCGCTGTGCCGACTTCACCGCGCGTCGGATCGACTCAGCACTGGCGAACCTGGCGACCGGAGGCGGACCGGCGTACGTCGAGAGTGGACGAAGGACCTGACTTTCGGTCCTCGCCATGCATCGCAGGAAGGGGAAGGATCAGACCATGACCTACGTCTACGACTTCACCAAGGGCGACAAGGACCAGAAGGAGCTGCTGGGCGGCAAGGGAGCCAACCTGGCGGAGATGACCAACCTCGGTCTCCCGGTGCCGCCGGGCTTCACGATCTCGACCGAGGCGTGCCGGGCGTACCTCGAGAAGGGTGACGTCCCCGAGGGCCTCGCCGGCGAGATCGAGGCGCACGTCCGGACGCTCGAGGACTCCATGGGACGTCGGCTCGGAGACCCCGCCGACCCCCTGCTCGTCAGCGTCCGCTCCGGAGCGGCCGTGTCGATGCCGGGGATGATGGAGACCGTCCTCAACGTCGGCCTCAACGACCAGTCCGTCCGTGGCCTGGCGGACCAGAGCCAGGACCTCCGGTTCGCGATGGACTCCTACCGCCGCCTCCTCCAGATGTTCGGCGCGACCGTGCTCGGGATCGACTCCGAGGTGTTCGCCAAGGCGCTCGACAAGCTCAAGAAGGAGCGCGGCACCGACTCCGACACCGATCTGACGGCCGAGGACCTGGAGGGTCTGGTCGAGAAGTTCAAGGAGGCGACCCGCGAGCACGCCGGCCGCGAGTTCCCGCAGGACCCGCGCGAGCAGCTCGACCTGGCGATGCGCGCGGTCTTCGACTCCTGGAACACCGAGCGCGCTGTTCTCTACCGCCGGCAGGAGCGGATCGCCGAGGGCATGGGCACCGCGGTGAACGTCCAGGCGATGGTCTTCGGCAACCGCGGCGACGACTCCGGCTCCGGGGTCGCCTTCACCCGCGACCCCGCCTCGGGCAGCCAGGGCGTGTACGGCGACTACCTGCAGAACGCGCAGGGTGAGGACGTGGTGGCCGGGATCCGGAACACCGTCTCCCTGGCCGACATGGAGCAGGTCGACAAGGCGGCCCACGACGAGCTGTTGGAGATCATGCATACCCTCGAGAAGCACTACCGCGACATGTGCGACATCGAGTTCACCGTCGAGCGCGGCAAGCTGTGGATGCTCCAGACCCGGGTCGGCAAACGGACCCCCGAGGCGGCGTTCCGGATCGGCCGTCACATGACCGACGAGGGCCTGATCGACACCGACGAGGCCCTACGCCGCGTCACCGGCGCCCAGCTCGCCCAGCTGATGTTCCCGCGGTTCGACGAGAAGGCCGAGCGCACCCTGATCGCCACGGGCATGAACGCCTCTCCCGGCGCCGCCGTCGGCAAGGCGGTCTTCGACTCCGACACCGCTGTCGAGTGGGCCGAACGCGGCGAGGACGTGATCCTGGTCCGCAAGGAGACCAACCCCGACGACCTGAAGGGCATGGTCGCGGCCCGGGGCATCCTGACCAGCCGCGGCGGCAAGACCTCGCACGCTGCGGTGGTCGCCCGGGGCATGGGCCGCACCTGCGTGTGCGGTGCCGAGTCCCTCGACGTGAGCGCCAAGAAGCGCCGTGCCAGGGTGCGCGACGGCGACGCGATCAAGGAGGGTGACGTCATCTCGATCGACGGCACCACCGGCCAGGTGTTCCTGGGCGCGGTCCCGGTCGCCGACTCCGTGGTGATGCGCTACCTCGAGGGCGAGACCATCGACGACGACCTGGTCGGCTCGGTCGACCGGGTGATGCGGCGCGCCGACGACGTACGCCGGCTCCGGGTGCGGGCCAACGCCGACACGCCCGAGGACGCCGCCCGGGCACGGCACTTCGGCGCCGAGGGCATCGGCCTGTGCCGCACCGAGCACATGTTCCTCGGAGAACGACGCCAGCTCGTCGAGAACCTGATCGTCGCCGACGACGAGAAGGGGCAGGAGGCCGCGCTCGCGGAGCTGCTGCCGATGCAGCGCGAGGACTTCCGCGGGATCCTGGAGGCGATGGACGGGCTCCCGGTGACGATCCGGCTGATCGACCCACCGCTGCACGAGTTCCTGCCTGACTACACCGAGCTCTCGGTCAAGGTCGCCCTCGAGGAGGACCACGAAGACCTCGACGAGCACGACCAGAAGCTCCTCGAGGCGGTCAAACGGCTGCACGAGCAGAACCCCATGCTGGGCCTGCGCGGCGTACGGCTGGGGATCGTGATCCCGGGGCTGTTCAAGATGCAGGTCCGCGCCGTCCTCGAGGCAGCAGCCGACCGGATCGCTGCCGGTGGCGACCCGCAGCCGGAGGTCATGATCCCGCTGGTCGCGTCGGTGACCGAGCTGGACCTGGTCAAGGCTCAGATCGCCGAGGTCGCGGCATCGATCGAGCAGGAGCGCGGCGTCGCGGTGCCGCACAAGGTCGGCACGATGATCGAGCTGCCCCGGGCCGCGGTGTCCGCCCACGAGATCGCGAAGTCGGCGGAGTTCTTCTCGTTCGGCACCAACGACCTCACCCAGATGACGTGGGGCTTCTCGCGCGACGACGTCGAGTCGTCGTTCTTCACCGCCTACCTCGACCACGGAGTCTTCCAGGTCAGCCCGTTCGAGTCGCTCGACGTCGACGGCGTCGGCCGGCTCGTGCGGCATGCGACCCGGCTCGGGCGTCAGGTCAACCCGGACCTGCACCTCGGTGTCTGCGGCGAGCACGGCGGCGACCCCGCGTCGATCCACTTCTTCGACGAGATCGGGCTCGACTACGTCTCCTGCTCGCCGTTCCGGGTCCCGGTGGCCCGGCTCGAGGCGGGCCGGTCAGCGCTCTCCCGTTGAACCGGCTCCGGACAACCCGGGCGCGAGTGATTCGACTCCCGGCGCGACCGGACGCCGCGCATCATCAGCCCCACCGCTCACGTCGTACAGGCACTCCCGTCGCATCTCAGGGGTTGCATCGCCCGAGAAGCGACGGGATACCCGGCGAGCCGGGTATCCCAACGGCTGACCACGCCCCGGTCACCCCCGTGCGGGGAGAAAGGGCCAGCCGGTGGTGATCGGTTGCTGGAGGCCGGGCTCGAGGTAGTACTCGCTCCCGAACGCCTGGGCGAAGGCCTCGGGCGGGATCGACAGGAACTCCTCGATGTCCGTGGCCTGGGAGCGGTGCGCCTCCAGCGCGGCGCGCTTGCGGTCGATGTACGACGACACGTCGACCCGCCAGGTGATCTCGTCCTCGGGGGTACCCATCGGGTTGCCGTCGTCCATCGGCTGCTCCGGGTCCCAGTCACCGATCTCGATGCCCATCGCGCGTGCCTGGTCCAGCAACCGCTTCATCTCCGTCCGGTTCATGGTCGACTCGAGGAGACGGGGTCGGTGGGCCGCGAGCTCGGCCGCACGATGGACGACGTGGTGGACCTTGACGTGGTCGGGGTGGCCGTAGCCGCCGTGCCAGTCGTAGCCGACCAGCACGTCGGCGTCCTCCTCGTCCAGTACGTCGGCCAGCCGCCGGGCGGCCTCGTCGAGGTCGGCGCCGTGGAAGGAGTCCGGCGCGTGGTTCTGCTCCCAGCCCTGCATGCCGGAGTCGGCGTACCCGAGCCAGGCGATTCGGGCCAGACCGAGCACCTTGGCCGAGGCCTCCGCCTCGCGGCGCCGGTAGTCCGCCACCGTCTCGCCGTCGGCCAGGTCCGCGGCCGCTTCGCCGTGATCGCCGTTGGTGCCGAACACGACCACCACCCGGTGCCCCTCGTCCGAGGCCCGCGCCATGGCACCGGAGGTCTGGGACGCCTCGTCGTCAGGATGGGCGTGGCAGAAGACGATCGTCGTCATCGCGATGCTGTGCTCCCGCCTCAGAAGAGCGCCGAGGCGAGGTTCTGCCGACCGCGGAGCACGCGCGGGTCGTCGTTGCCGACGGCCGCGAAGAGCCCGAGCAGGTGCTCACGTGCCTGGTTGCGCTCGTCGCCGGTGGTACGGCGTACCAGATCGACCAGCCGGGCGAACGCGTCGTCCACGTGGCCGCCGAGCAGATCGAGGTCGGCGACCAACGTCTGGGCCGCGACGTCGTCGGGGTTGGCGGCAGCAGCCTCACGGGCCGCCTGGAGGTCGACTCCCTGCGTGCGCTGCAGCACCTTCGCCATCGCCAGGCCTCCGGCCGCCTCGGTGTCGGCCGGGTTGGCGTCGACGAGCCGCTGGTACTCCGCCACGGCGCCGTCGATGTCATTGGCCTCCATGGCCGCTTGGGCGGCGGCATAGCGCGGGTCGGTCGCCGGCTCCTCGCCGTCCTCGCCGGCGGGTGCCGTCGAGAGCGGCTGGTGCCGCGACGTCACGCCCTGGGCGGTGAGACCCTGGGCGAGCTGGTTGAGCAGGGTGCGCACCTCGTCCGGTTTGAGTACGCCGGGGATCGGCTGGGCGGCCGGGCGGCCCTCGAGGATCACCATCAGCAGCGGCACCTGCGGGATCTGCAGGCTCTGCGCGATCGCCGGGGTCTGGTCGATGTCCACGAGGCCGGCCAGGAACCGGCCGTCGTACCCGTCGACCGCCGCCGCGACGTCCTGGGCGTACGCCGTGCTCTCGGGCACGCGGGTCGGCGAGTAGAAGACCAGCACCACAGGGGCGGTGACCGATGCCTCGAGCAGGGACTGGAACGACTCCTCGGTGACGTCGGCGGCGTACGCGGATCGGCCCGCGGGCGCGGAGCCACCGGCCGCGGGTGCCTGTGCGCTCCCGGGAGCGGGTTGCTGGAGTCCGGACAGGTCGACGGCGCCCGGACGGCTGAACGGCTGCTGCGTCATGCGGGCAATCCTAGGGATGCCCCAGCAGTCCGAGCTCGACGGCTTCCTCCCACAGCTCCTCGCGGACCCTGGGGTGTGCGGCATTCTCGATCAGCTGCCGAGCCTGTTCCCGCTCGTCGTTCCCGTAGATCTCCGCCGCCCCCTGCTCGGTGACCACCGTGGTCATCTGGAACGAGGTCACCGGCTCGTCGACCATCGGCACGATCGTCGAGGTGTCCGCCTTCGGGTGCCACGAGCGCAGTGCGATGAACGCCTGGCCGCCGAGGCTGTGCATGGCGCCCACGATGAAGTCTGTCTGGCCGCCGAAGCCGGAGTAGATGCGGGCGTTGATCCGGCTCGCGTTCGCCTGTGCGAACAGGTCGACCTGGAGCGCGGTGTTGACGCTGGTCATGGCCGGGTTGCGAGCGATCAGGGACGGGCTGTTGGTGATCTCGGTGCGACGCATCTCGACGCGGTGGTTGCCGTCGGCCCACTCCAGGAGCTCCGGCGAGCCGAACAGGAACGACGCGGTGATGGGCACTTCGCGGTCCAGGGCGCCGGCACGCTCGAGCGCCACGACGCTGTCGGAGAACATCTCGGTCCACACCCGGAGTCCCCGACGGCCGGTGAGCTCGTGCAGCGTCGCATCAGGCACCGCTCCGATGCCCGCCTGGAGAGTGGCGCCGTCGGGGACCCGCTGCGACACCAGGTTGCCGATCGTCGCGGAGTGCTCGTCGACCACGCTGACCGGTGCGTGCGGCATCGGGCCGTCCGCCTCGACGAGGACGTCCACCCAGTCGAGGTCGAGCACCGCGTCGCCGTACGTCCACGGCATCTCGCGGTTCGTCTGGGCGATGACGACACCGTCGTTGCGTCGTACCGCCTCGATCGCCGCGGGCAACACGTTCACCTCGGCGCCGAGGGACACCTTCCCGTCGCGGGGCGGTGTCGTGTGGAGCACCACCGCGTCGGGGCGGAGGCGGGTCTCGAAGAGCTTCGGCACGAGCGACAGCCGGGAGGGCACGTAGCTCAGCCGCGGGTGCCTCCGCATCCCGGGGCCGACGAACGACGATTCGGGGGTCACTCCGTCACGGTCGGGGATGCCCTTGGGAGCGTTCAGTGCCCACAGCCGGTACTCGTCCAGGGTCTCGTCGACCAGGCCGAGGACGTGCCAGGGCACCGCGTGGTTGCCCGTCACCACCACCCGCGGGTTCGCTGGCAGCGAGCCCAGGGCGCTCCGGAGATCCACAAGGAGATTCGATCAGAAGCGCGCGGGTTCGCGATACTCCCCCCACTCGGCGCGCAGCGCGTCGCAGATCTCGCCCAGGGTCGCCTCGGCGCGGCAGGCGTCGAGAATCGGCTCGATCATGTTCGCGTCGGTCCGGCCGACCTCCACCATCCGCTGGACCGCGGCCGTGGCAGCGGCGTCGTCGCGCGCCGTACGACGAGCCGCGAGCTCGCGGACCTGCTCGAGCTCGACCTCGTGGGAGATCCGCAGGATCTCCAGGTCGCTGGTGATCGAGTCGGTGTGGACGTTCACACCGACGATCTTCTTGTCGCCCTTCTCCAGGGCGGTCTGGTACTGGAACGCGGACTCGGCGATCTCGGACATGAACCACCCGTCCTCGATGCCGCGCAGGAGGCCACGGGTCACGGGGTTCTCCCCCGCCGCGGTCGATCGGGCAAGCCCCTCGAGGTCGTCGTGGGTGAGCGTTGACCCGCCCATGGCCAGGATCCGGTCGAAGATCGCGTTCGCCTCGGCCTCGATCTGGTCGGTGAGCGCCTCGACGTACCAGGAGCCGCCGAGCGGGTCCGCGACGTTGACGACGCCGGTCTCCTCCATGATCACCTGCTGGGTCCGCAGTGCGATCTCCGCGGCCTGCTCGCTGGGCAGCGCGAGGGTCTCGTCGAGCGCGTTCGTGTGCAGCGAGTTGGTGCCGCCGAGCACCGCCGACAGCGCCTCGATGCCCGTGCGTACGACGTTGTTGTACGGCTGCTGGGCGGTGAGCGAGACGCCCGCGGTCTGGGTGTGGAACCGCAGCCACTGCGCCTTCTCGGTCTGCGCGCCGTACACGTCGCGCATCCAGCGCGCCCAGATCCGGCGAGCCGCCCGGAACTTCGCGATCTCCTCGAAGAAGTCGACGTGCGCGTCGAAGAAGAACGACAGGCCGGGGCCGAAGACGTCGACGTCGAGACCGCGGCTCAGGCCGAGCTCGACGTACCCGAACCCGTCGGCGAGCGTGAAGGCCAGCTCCTGCGCGGCTGTCGAGCCGGCCTCGCGGATGTGGTAGCCGGAGACGGAGAGCGGCTTGTACGCCGGGATCTGCTCCGCGCAGTACTCCATCAGGTCGCCGATCAGGCGCAGGTGCGGCTCGGGTGGGAACAGCCACTCCTTCTGCGCGATGTACTCCTTGAAGATGTCGGTCTGCAGCGTGCCGTTCAGGGAACCGAGGTCGGCCCCCTGGCGCTCCGCGGCGACGAGGTACATGCAGAAGACCGGCACCGCCGGGCCGCTGATCGTCATCGACGTGGTGACGTCTCCGAGCGGGATCGAGTCGAAGAGGACGTCCATGTCGGCCGCGGAGTCGATCGCGACGCCGCAGTGGCCGACCTCGCCCAGCGACCGTGGGTCGTCGGAGTCACGCCCCATCAGCGTGGGCATGTCGAACGCCACGGAGAGCCCGCCGCCGCCGCGACCGAGGATCATCCGGTACCGCTCGTTGGTCTGCTGCGCATTGCCGAAGCCGGCGAACTGCCGGATCGTCCATGTCCGACCTCGGTAGCCGGTCGGGTACAGCCCGCGCGTGTACGGGAACTCACCGGGCCACTCCGACGTGTCGGTGCCGTACGCCGGCTCGACCGTCATCCCCGAGAGGGTCGTGAAGTCTGCGTCCCGGAGGCGCGACCTCCGGTAGCGCTCCTGCCACCGGGAGCGTGCGGAGTCGTCCTCGTTGCCGTCGTCGCCGCTTGAGCGTGTCGAAACCTCGGTCACGCTACAAATAGTAGGACGTCCTACTAAATCCGCCTAACGGCGCAGCTCGGCGACCAGCTGCGCCTTGGGCTTGCGGGAGTAGCCGGCCACTCCCCGGGCCCGGGCCTCGGCGCGCAGGGCGGTGAGGGTCCAGGTCTCGTCGGGCTGCGGGGCCGTGGGCGCCATCGTCTCCGCGCGCGCTGCGGTGGGCGCGGGGGCCATGGTCGGGCCCGACCTCGGCTCGGCAGCGGGCAGGGCGGACTTCGCCCGGTCCTTCCACTTCGTCACCGACGCCTCGGCCTTCTCGAGGCTCCGGCGCAGGGCATTCAGCTCGGCATTCGCGCCCGCGGCCGACGACTTCTGGTCCTTGGCGCGTGCCTTCCACTTCTCCAGCGAGCTCTCGGCCGCGGCGAGCCGAGTCCTGAGCTTCTTGTTCTCGGCCTTCAGCGCCCGCTCGGCAGCGCCGGCGTCCTGCTTCTTCGTCGCAGCGCCCTTCTTCGCCGCACCCTTCTTCGCCCCGGCCTTCTTGGTCACCTTCTTCTTCGCCACGCGCGCCATGCTGCCGTAGTCGGCAGGACGACGCACCCCCTCAGGGGGCGTTGGCAGGGCAGCGCATGGGTAGTCCCTGACGAAACTGTTGGCTTGGGCGCGAGAAACCAACAGTTTCGTCAGGGACTATCCGGCATGCGTTCCCGGGCGGCACGCAGCAGGTCATGGCGTTCACCACGGTGCCCCGCGTGCGAACTGTCGCCGTGAGCGTCGCCAGCGGTACAGCTGCCCGTCGCGGACCTCGACCTCGGTCGGCGGCTTCGGCGTGGGATGCGCCCGCAGGTAGGCGATCACCTTGTCGCGTCCGCGCAGCGAGATGTCACCGTCGTGGAAGTGGAGGTACGGGTGGAGCAACGGGCGGACGTCGTGCCACTCCTGCTTCTCGACCAGGTCCCAGGCCCGGGCCGTCGGTGCGGGCATCTCGGGCAGGTCGTGGAGCATCTGCGGGGTGCACATCCGCCAGGCGTCGGTCACCAGCTCGGCCATCTCCTGCTCGTCGAGCTTCGCCAGGTGTGCACACACCCACTGGTACCTCATGTCCGCGGGCCCGGGCAGGTAGAACGTCTGGGGGTCGGAGGCCACCAGTCCCTCACGCTCGGCCTTGGGAAACCCGAAGCCCATGTCCTGCTCGTCGCGGGAGAAGGCCACGAAGACGATCTGCTTGACCTTCAGCTTCCACCGGCCGCGCACCTCGCGCTCGTAGACCCTCGGCAGCGCCAGGGCCACCCGGCGTACGGCGTCGGCGTCGGTCATCGTGCGCTAGTCGAAGTCACCGGCCGCGCGGCGTATCGGGCGGAGGAGGTCGGACAGCTCGGCAAGCTCCGCGTCGGAGAGCGAGCCCAGTGCGAAGTCGGCGTCGACCAGCTCGGCGGTGGCGACCTCCACGAGTGCTCGGCCCGCGTCGGTGATCTCGGCGAGGATCGCGCGTCCGTCGTCGGGGTGGGGGCGCCGGACCACGAGCCGGTCGGCTTCGAGTCGCTGCACGATCGAGGTGATCGATGTCGGATGCACCTGGAGCCGCTCACCCATCTTCCCCAGCGGCAGCGACCCGCGTGAGGAGAAGCAGAGCAGCACCAGGGCCTCGTAGCGGGCGAAGGTCAGGCCGTGCGGCTTGAGCAGCCCGTCCAGCCGGCCGAGCACGAGCTGCTGCACCCGCATCAGCGAGGTGACGGCGTGCATGGCAGCGACGCCGTCCCAACGCTTTCCCCACTGCCGGGCCGCCTCGTCGATGGGGTCGAACGGCAGCCGGGACATGGCAGGAGCCTATCGGCGCGCGACTGCGGCATCCGGAAGGTTTGTTCAGGCGGATTGATCAATCTATTGTAAGTATTTGTGCCCAGTCCCAGCAGCACTCCCAGCACCACGGCCCCTCCCACGGGCGCCGTCGCCGAGGACCTCCACCTCGTGGTCGGCCGGATCGCCCGCGCGCTGCGGCAGGCCCACACGGTCGGCGACCTCACCCACTCCGAGGCGTCGACGCTGGCCCGTCTGGACCGCGGCGGACCCGCCTCCCCCGGCACCCTCGCCGAGGAGGAACGCGTGAGCCCGCAGGCGATCGCGACGACGCTCGCCGGGCTCGAGGCCAAGGGGTACGTCGTACGCCGGCCGGACCCCGCCGACGGTCGCCGCGCGATCGTGAGCCTGACCCCGCTCGGTACCGAGATCCGCCGCGACCGTCGTACCGAGAGCGCGCGACGCCTCGAGCACGGCCTGGCGACGGCACTCGACGAGGCAGAGCTACGCCGAGTGGCCGCCGCACTCCCCCTGCTCGACAGGCTGGCCGCACACCTGTGACTCCACCGACGACCACGGACGTCGGCGACCGCTACAAGTGGATCGCCCTGTCCAACACCACGCTCGGCACCCTGATCGCCACCATCGACGCGTCGATCGTGATCATCGCGATGCCGGCGATCTTCCGCGGCATCGGGCTCGACCCGCTGACGGCAGGCAACATCGGCTACCTGCTCTGGATGATCCTGGGCTACCTGCTCGTCTCGGCGGTGCTGGTCGCCCCGGTCGGCCGGCTCGGCGACATCTTCGGGCGGGTGCGGATGTACAACGCCGGGTTTGCGATCTTCGCGGCCGCCTCGATCCTCCTCTCGGTCGACCCGTTCCACGCGCGAGGCGGAGCGTTGTGGCTGATCGGGTGGCGCATCGTCCAGGCCAGCGGCGGCGCGATGCTGACCGGAAACTCCGCCGCGATCCTGACCGACGCGTTCCCGTCCCATCAACGCGGGATGGCCCTCGGCATCAACCAGATCACCGCACTGGCCGGGCAGTTCCTCGGGCTCCTCGCCGGCGGTCTGCTGGCCGCGCTCGACTGGCGAGCAGTGTTCTGGGTGAGCGTCCCCGTCGGTGTGGTCGGGACGGTCTGGTCCTACCGGAGCCTGCGCGAGATCGGCACCCGCACCCGCTCGCGGATCGACTGGCTCGGCACGACGACGTTCACCGGTGGGCTCGGGCTCATCCTCACCGCGATGACGTACGGGATCCAGCCGTACGGCGGTCATCCGACCGGCTGGACCAACCCGCGCGTGCTCGGTGCCCTCGCGCTCGGCGTCCTCCTGTTGGTGGCCTTCTGCTTCGTGGAGTCGCGGGTCGCCGCTCCGATGTTCCGGCTCGGCCTGTTCCGGTCACGGGCGTTCGTGGCCGGCAACCTGGCCGCGCTGCTCACCGCGATCGCCCGCGGTGGCCTTCAGTTCATGCTGATCATCTGGCTGCAGGGCATCTGGCTGCCCCTGCACGGGTACTCCTTCGAGAACACGCCGCTCTGGGCGGGCATCTACATGCTGCCGCTCACGTGCGGATTCCTGATCGCTGGACCGACCTCGGGCTACCTGTCCGACCGATTCGGAGCGCGCCTGTTCTCGACCACTGGACTGCTCCTGGTCGCGGCGTCGTTCGTGGGGCTGATGTCGATCCCGGTGGACTTCGACTACCCGGTCTTCGCGTTGCTGCTGCTGCTCAGCGGGCTCGGGCAGGGCATGTTCTCGGCGCCCAACACCGCCGCGATCATGGGCAGCGTCGAACCCGCCGAACGTGGTGTCGCGTCCGGGATGCGTTCCACCCTGCAGAACTCCGGCACCGCCCTCTCCATCGGCGTGTTCTTCTCGCTGATGATCGCGGGTCTGGCCCACTCGCTCCCGACCCAGCTGTCGAGCGGGCTTCAGGCGCATGGCGTCTCAGCCGCGAAGGCTGAGGAGATCGCCGGGCTCCCCCCGGTCAGCACGCTGTTCGCGACGTTCCTCGGCAACAACCCGATCCAGCACCTGCTCGGCGGCACGATCCACCAGCTCTCCACCGCCGACGCCGAGACCCTGACCGGGCACGAGTTCTTCCCCCGGCTCGTGGCCGGAGCGTTCCACCACGGGCTGACGATCGTGTTCACGGCCGCGACCCTGATGGCGCTGACCGCCGCGGCTGCGTCACTGTCCCGCGGCCGCCACCAGCGCGCCGTACGGCCCGACGACACGGACGCCGCCGACACCCGCCTCGAGGAGGCGACCCACTGAACCCGGGCTGATCCCGGGCCGGGCCGGTCTGTCTGGCTCTCCGGCTGCGGTTTGGCCACAAACCGCGACTTGGATCGATCCAGGGTTGCGGTTTGTCGCCAAACCGCAACTGATCCGGAGCCGCGCTGATCAGGATCTGGCGCTCAGTTCCA
>JAFMQY010000116.1 GCA_017354415.1 Nocardioides sp. | reverse complement strand
ATCGGGCCTCGAGGTCGGCCCGGTCGCCTGCCCCGGCTGCAGCCAGGATCGCGTCCTGGCCGGCCAAGCGCTCGAGGCAGCCGCGCCCTCCGCACGAGCACTCGGGCCCGTCGGGGTCGAGCACCACGTGCCCGAGCTCTCCGGCGCGACCGTGGGCGCCGCGGAACAGGTCGCCACCCACGACGATGCCACCGCCGATGCCGATCTCGCCGGACACGTGGACGAAGTCGCGCGGCACGTCGCCGTACCAGAGCTCGGCGAGTGCGGCGAGGTTCGCCTCGTTCTCGAGGACCAGGTCCCAGGGCATCGGCGGCAGGGGCACGTCGACCGCGATGTCGGTCCACCCGAGGTTGGGTGCGCGGAGCACGCGACCGTCCGCGACAGTGCCCGGCACGGCGAGGCAGGTCCCGGCCATGGCAAGCCGCTGCTCCAGGGCGGCGGAGGTCGCCGCTGCCCCGAGGTCGGCGAGGTCGGTGAACACGTCCACCGGGCTGCGGTCGCGGTTGTCACGGCTCACGACGTGCCGGTAGCGGACGGTGCCGCTGAGGTCGGTGACCAGTGCGGCGAGGTAGTCGACGTTGACCTCCAGGCCCAGCCCGGCTGCACCGGACGGGTCGAGCGCGACCACGGCGCTCGGGCGGCCGCGTTCACGGGTCGGGGGACCCACAGTCTCGCGGACCAGTCCCCACGCGGTCAGATCCGCGACGAGTCCGGCGACCGAGGACTTGGTGAGCCCGGTACTGGCCGTGATCCGGCTGCGCGGCGCCTGGCCGCTCTCAGCGACCGCGCGCAACACCAGCGCGAGGTTGCCAGCGCGCATCGCGGAGTGCTGGGTCGGACCGGCCATGGGCTGATTAGACCAAGGCGTGGACAAGAGATCAAGGAGCCGAACTCAGGTGGTCATGCCTTGACAGAGTGACCGGAGGGGGATTGGATCGGACTATTAGATCAAGGCGTGGACAAAATGAGCAGAGAGGCCAGGGCGATCCCATGAACAACTACCGGCCCACCCCTGAGGACAAGTTCACCTTCGGATTGTGGACGGTCGGCTGGCAGGGCGTCGACGTGTTCGGCGGGGCGATCCGCCCGCCGATGGACCCGGCGTACGCCGTCGGCAAGCTCGCCGAGCTCGGCGCCTACGGCGTGACTTTCCACGACAACGACGTCTTCGGGTTCGACGCCTCGGACGCCGACCGGGACAAGGCGATCGCGTCGTTCCGCGACGCCGTCGAGAGCACCGGGCTGAAGGTCCCGATGGTGACCACCAACCTGTTCAGCCACCCGATCTTCAAGGACGGCGGCTTCACCAGCAACGACCGCCGCGTGCGCCGGTTCGCCCTTGCCAAGGTCGCCCGCAACATCGACCTCGCCGCTGAGCTCGGCGCGTCGACGTACGTGATGTGGGGCGGCCGGGAGGGCGCCGAGAGCGCGTTCGCCAAGGACATCCGCACCGCGCTCGATCGCTACCGCGAGGGCGTCAACGTCCTGTGCGAGTACGTCAAGGAGCGGGGCTATGACATGCGCTTCGCGCTCGAGCCGAAGCCGAACGAGCCTCGCGGCGACATCCTGCTGCCGACCGTCGGCCACGCGATCGCGTTCATCGACAGCCTCGACAACCCCGACATGGTGGGCCTCAACCCCGAGGTCGGCCACGAGGAGATGGCGGGCCTCAACTTCGCGGCCGGCATCGCCCAGGCGCTGTGGCACGGCAAGCTCTTCCACATCGACCTCAACGGCCAGCACGGTCCGCGCTTCGACCAGGACCTCCGCTTCGGCGCCGGCAACCTGCGCGGCGCGTTCGCGCTCGTCGACCTGCTCGAGACCAGCGGGTACGACGGCCCCCGGCACTTCGACTTCAAACCCCCGCGCACCGAGGACGAAGAGGGTGTCTGGGCGTCCGCCGCTGCCGGCATCAAGAACTACCTGGTCCTCAAGGAGCGCTCGAAGGCGTTCCGTGCCGACCCGGAGGTCCGAGCCGCGATGCAGCGGTCCGGGCTGGACGAGCTCGCCCAGCCGACGCTGGCCGAGGGCGAGACGCTGGCGACGGTTCGTGAGGAGGTCTTCCCGATCGAGGACATGGCCGCGCACGGGTTCGCCTTCGAGCAGCTCGACCAGCTCGCCATGGACCACCTCCTCGGCCTGCGCTGAGCTCGAGTTGGGCATGCGGCTCGTCGCCGGGGTCGACTCCTCGACCCAGTCCTGCAAGGTCGTCGTACGCGACGCCGAGTCGGGTCGCCTGGTCCGGTCCGGCAAGGCGTCGCACCCCGACGGCACCGAGGTGCACCCCGACCACTGGTGGGCGGCCCTGCAGGAAGCGATCGAAGACGCCGGCGGCCTCGATGACGTCGAGGCGGTCGCCGTGGGCGGGCAGCAACACGGGATGGTCTGCCTGGACGAGTCCGGCGACGTCGTACGTCCCGCCCTGCTGTGGAACGACACCCGCTCCGCGCAGGCGGCCGCCGATCTCAACGCCGAGCTCGGCGCGGCGGAATGGGCGCAGGCGGTCGGGTCGGTGCTGGTCGCGTCGTTCACGATCACCAAGCTGCGGTGGCTCGCCGAGCACGAGCCGGAGTCGGTACGCCGTACCGCCGCCGTCTGCCTCCCGCACGACTGGCTGACCTGGAAACTCTCGGGGGCAACCAGCATCGAGACCCTGGTGACCGACCGCTCCGACGCGAGCGGAACCGGCTACTGGTCCGCCACCAGCGGATATCGGACCGACCTTCTGGGGCGCGCGGTCGGCCGGACCGACCTCGTCCTGCCCCGCGTCCTCGGGCCCGCCGAGTCGATGCTCCGTACCCGCTGGGGAGCACCACTCGGCGCCGGCTGTGGCGACAACGCCGGAGCCGCACTCGGCCTGGGCGCCCAGCCTGGCGACGTCATCGTGTCGATCGGCACCTCCGGCGTCGTGTCGTCCGTGTCTGCGACCCCGACCTTCGACGCCTCGGGCACCGTCGCCGGCTTCGCAGATGCGACCGGCCACTTCCTGCCCCTGGTCGCCACTCTCAACGCGGCCCGCGTCCTGTCGGCGACTGCGTCCCTGCTCGGCGTCGACCTCGATCGCTTCTCCGACCTCGCCCTGTCCGCACCGTCCGGCGCGGGCGGACTCGTGCTCGTGCCGTACCTCGAGGGTGAGCGCACCCCCGACCGGCCGCACGCGACCGGGGCCGTCCACGGACTGACCCTCGCGACCGCGGACCCCGCCTACCTGGCTCGCGCCGCGGTCGAGGGCCTCCTGTGCGGCCTGGCCGACGGCATCGACGCCATGGCAGGTCAGGGTGTGGGCGTCGAGCGAGTCATCCTGATCGGCGGTGGCGCGAAGTCCGAGGCCGTACGACGAGTGGCTCCAGCCGTCCTGGGCACGCCTGTCGTGGTGGCCGAACCTGGGGAGTACGTCGCCGACGGCGCCGCGCGGCAGGCAGCGTGGATTCTGGATGGCGACACGAGCCCACCGGCGTGGTCGGGCCCCACCGCCGTGACCCACGAGTCCGCGGCCTGTCCAGCGATCCGTGCCCGGTACGCACAGGTACGTGAGCTCACTGAGGGCTCACCGAACTATGGGCAGAACGGTCAGACGGCTCGGGAGGTCGGGACGCCATGAGGATCGTGAGCCGAGCCGGACCACGCCTCCGCAGTCACGTGTGTCGCCGGGGTCAGCTCCACTTGCCATAGACATGCACCCAGAGTCGCCTGGTCGAGGTCAGCCTCCACAGCTGCCGGGCGTCCTCGGTCCAGAAGTTCACGCAGCCGTGACTGTGACCGACGTACGGGTCCATCATCAGCCGCGAGCCGTGCAGGGCCTGGCCTCCCGAGAAGAACTGCGAGTAGGGCATCGGCGTGTCGAAGAGGGTGCTGACATGGTCGATGTCGCGGTAGTACACCCGGAACCTTCCGGTCCGGGTCGGTGTGGACGCCCCTCCGCCGCGCACCAGCCAGGAGTTGAGCAGCCTCCCGCGGTGGTAGAGGTTCACCTGGTGCCGCCGCCGGTCGTAGCAGGCGTGCCAGCCGGCCTTCGTGCAACCATCCGGAACGGCGCGGCGGCCACGCACGCTCTGCCGGATCAACCTCCGCCAGGTGCGGTGGTTGACGATCCCGGTCTGGGCGAGGCCGTTCCGCTTCTGGAAGCTCTTGACGCCGGCCTCGGTGATCGAGCCGAAATAGCCGGTCGGGTCCGCGTCGAAGAGGCCGACGCGCCTGAGCCGGTACTGAACCTCGTAGACGTGCGCGATGCGGTACGGGTCCTTGTCGACATCGCCAGGACGCACGATCTCGCGGCTGAACGGAGCGCGGAGTGTCCAGCGCGCAGAGGCGCTTGCGGGGGGCGCGGTCGTGACGGACAAGGAGGCCACGACCGCCAGGACCAGGCCGAGCACGACCAGGACGCGGTGGACGGACCCACGAGACCCGCTCCCGCGCCGCCGCAGCACGTCGTTCATCGCCGCCCTCCCACTGCTTCCAGCACACCACCTCGCCGGGGGACGCAGGAGGGGCCAAGGTCAGCCGGCCGAGGGGAATGGTCACCGCATGCGATGCGGCCGACGACGGATGCGGCCGTCACCCGCTCCCACCGGCTCGCCGCATGCCGGTCATCCACGACAGAGAGCCCTGACCGATGAGACGATGCCCGTCGTTCGGAGTGGCCCCGCGCCGACAGCTCACCTCGAAGCCGGGGATGCTTCACGGGAATCGCTGTCAACGGAAGGCGTGGACGCATGATCAAGGTGATGGACGCACGCAACACCCTGCAGAAGGTGCCTGTCGTCGGCGACCGGTTGTTCGACATGGGGTTCAGCCAGATCGCGCCGTACTTCCGCTCGGTGCGTCCTCACTTCACGGTGATCGAGCCCAACCGTGCCGAGCTCGTGATCCGCAAACGACGTGCGGTCAAGAACCACCTCGGCACGGTCCACGCGATCGCGCTGTGCAACGGTCTCGAAGCGGCCACGGGAGTGCTCGCTGAGGCGACCATCCCCGCCGGCAGGCGCTGGATCCCCAAGGGCATGGAGGTCGCGTACACGGCCAAGGCCGACAGCGACATCACCTGCATGGCCGAGACCGACCCCGAGCAGTGGACCGGTGAGAGTCCCGACCTGGCGGTGCGTGTCAAGGGCGTCCGCAAGGACGGAACGACCGTCATCGAGGGGGTCATCCACCTCTGGGTGACCGACAGACCCGCCAAGACGGCATGAGCATGGGTGGTCTCGACCATCCGCGAGACCCTTGACCTCAACCCGACTCGAGGTTGTGGACTGGTGGGCGTGGGAACCGACAGGGTCTGCTACCTCACCACGACCGGACGGCGTTCGGGTCGCCCCCATCGCATCGAGATCTGGTTCCTTGAGTACGACGGTGCGGTCTACCTGTTCTCGGGAGGCGGGGACAGGAGCGACTGGGTGCGCAACCTGCGGCGACACCCGGACGTGAGCCTCGAGCTTCCGGGCCGTCCGGCGCGGTCGTACAGCGCCCGCGTGCTGGACAAGCCCGACGATGATCTCCGCCGTCGCATGGACGCTCGGTACTACGGGACAGGCCCTCAGGATGCCCTGACGGACTGGGCACGACGCTCCACGGTGGTGCGCCTGACCCCTTGCGTCTGACAGGCGACGAGCCGACTCATCCGCGAGTGGCCGGGCTCAGGAGCTTGCAGGCTCGGACTCTGGTGGCGGCGTGGCACTGCGCGGCGCAAGCGCTATCCCCACCAGCCCGAAGGGCAACGGCAGCCAGTAGCTGAACAACCGGTATACGAATGTGGCCAGGACCGCGTCCGCCGGGTCGACTCCCGCGAGCGCGAGCAACGCCGTCATGCCCGCCTCCACGAATCCCAACCCGCCAGGTGTGACGGGGATGTTCCCCAGCGCCTTCGCCCCGCAGAACGCCATCAGCGCCAGGCTCGGCCGCGGATGTGAGCCGATCGCGGCCAATGCGGCCAGCAAGGTCACGAAGTCCAGCAGCCACCGGCCGACTGCCGTGGCCAGCGCACGCTCCCAACGTGCACCCAACCCGGCGTTGATCCGGTCGCGTTCTGTGAGCAGTCGCTGCGGCAGGTCCGTCAGCGGCGTCGCGTGGCGGCGGATCCGGTTCCGGGCAGACTGTGCGACCCTCCCCACCCACGCCAATGGCCGGTCGGTCCGGAGCAGGAACGCCCACACCGCGACCATGGCGGCGAAGGCGATCACGCCGGCGACGGCGGCTTCGAGCAGGTTGTGGCTCACCGGGCCGCGCAACGCGAAGGGGATCGCAAAGACCGGCAACCCCAGCACGATGGCAAACACGAGCAGGTTCACCGCGGTCAGGGAGCTCACCACGGTGGGGCCGTCCAGGCCTGCCGCCACGAAGATTCGGTACTGCAGCGTCGCGCCGACCGGGCCACCGCCGGGCGCAATGTTCGACAACGCGTTGGACGCGAGCTGCGCGGCGATCACCGGCCGCCAGCGGACCCCATGCAACGCCACCCGCTGCAGATCCCACAGGCACGCGCACACGCCCACCTGCAAGCAGAACATGACAAGCAGCGACACCGTGGAGAAGCGGGTGATCTGGTGCCACGAGGCGAACGTGTCCAACAGGCTGGGGAACACCAGGTAGAGCGACACGACCGTGATCGCCAACCAGATCACGTTGCGCCGTAGTGACCGGGGCTTCTCCCGTTCCCCGCGGCTGATCTCCCCGGGCGTATCGGCGTGCCGCTGGATCGCGCGTTCGAGGCGATCACCGATCGAGTGCACAGCCGCTTCATCAGCCACGGGCGCAAGCCTCGCACGCCGCTCCGAGCCGAGGCAGCCTCGACCTGCGTGAGGTCTACGGCTGTGAAGTGGTAAGACGAGTGGGCGCTCTGGAGTTCCCGACGGACGGGGAACCCCGATTCCCGTGGCGTCCGAAAGGGCCACTTCCTGGGACCTCGGCAACAAACCCCGTCACCAAGCCCTCTGGCGAGAACGGGGGATCTCCGACCATTCAGAGATGATTGAATGGTCGATACCAGGGCGGCGTGCGACGGGGCGCGCTACCTGAGACCCAGCGAAAGCGGGTGAGATCATGCGCGCAACGCTCGACCGACTGATCTCCATAGGCGGACTGATTCTCGCAGTGGTCCTTCTCATCGCCGGAGGGCTCCTCACCTACGCCTACTTCTTCATCACCAACGAGGTCCACGACCAACTGGCCGCCCAGAAGATCACCATGCCCACCGACCAGACGGGCCTGGCCAACCTCCCGGCCGCCGACAAGGCCGCCCTGGAGCCATACGCCGGCCAGCAGATGACGACTGGCAGCCAAGCCAAGGCGTACGCCGACCACTACATCGCCGTGCACCTCAGCGAAGCGGCCGGCGGCAAGACGTACTCCGAGGTCAGCAACCTGTACATCCAGCAGTGCTCCACCCCGAACGCGGCCCAGACAGCACCCTGCCAGACACTCGCCGGTCAGAAGCAGACTCTCTTCCAAGGCGAGACGCTGCGCGGCCTCCTGCTGTACGGATACGCCTTCGCCACCATGGGCACGATCGCCGGCTATGGGGCGATCGCCGCATTCGTCGGCGCAGTCCTGATGCTGATCCTCGCCCTGCTCGGCTTCCGGCACGCCCGGAAGGCCAAGGCGTCCTCCGAACCGGTCGCAGCCGACTGACCCAGGGGTGCGACCACGAGCCCTCGGATGTCCCGGCCGGGCACTCGAGGGCTGTGACGTTGCACCGCAGGTATGGGTACCTCACGCGCGCTGCTGCGTCACCCGGCCGACTGCGAGCGGGCGTCCAGGGTCAGGCCGTCCATCTCGTGACGAGGAACGGCGGCAACGTCGCCGTGGCCAGGAGCGGGCGCTATCCCAGCTGGTCGCGGCGGCGCGTCAGGTAGGCGGTCTCGGCGGTGTTTCCTGCCAGCTCGATGGCCTGGTCGTACGCCGCTCGTGACTCCGAACTGCGGCCGAGCCGACGAAGCAGATCGGCACGGGTCGCGTGGTAGGCGTGGTAGGCGGCCAGCCGGTCCTCGAGGCGGTCGACACTCGTCAGTGCCACCTCGGGGCCGTCGAGCTCGGCGACCGCGACGGCCCGGTTCAGGGCCACGATCGGCGAGGGGTCGAGGCGCACGAGCTGGTCGTAGAGGGCGACGACCTGCGACCAGTCGGTGTCGCGTATGTCGCGGGCTGAGGTGTGCACGGCGTTGATCGCGGCGAGGATCTGGTAGCGACCGGGGGCCACGCCTGCGGCGGCAGCAGCAAGGCGCTCGCGCACCAGCCGATGACCTTCGGTGATCAGCGCCGCGTCCCAGGCCCCACGGTCCTGCTCATCGAGAGTGACCAGCTCGCCGTTCGCCGAGATCCGGGCAGGGCGGCGGGCCTCGGTGAGCAGCATCAGTGCCAGCAGCCCTGCCACCTCACCGTCCTCCGGCATGAGGGCCCGGATCAGGCGAGTGAGCCGGATCGCCTCGGCTGTCAGGTCGTGACGGACGGGATCGGTGTCGGGACCGGTCGCCAGGTAGCCCTCGTTGAAGACGAGGTAGAGCACGGCGAGTACGCCGGAGACGCGGGCCGGGAGATCCTCGGCGGACGGCACCCGATAGGGGATGTGGGCCTCCTTGATCTTGGCCTTTGCTCGGGTGATCCGCTTGCCCATCGTGGTCTCCTGCACCAGGAAGGCACGGGCGATCTCGGGCACGGTCAGCCCGCCGACCATGCGCAGCGTCAGCGCCACGCGGGTCTCCATCGCGAGTGCGGGGTGACAGCAGGTGAAGATCAGCCGGAGGCGGTCGTCATCGATGACGCCGACGGGTGCGGGCGGGTCGTCGTCGTACAACATCTGGGCCTGCTTCTGCTTGTCGGGCCGCTTGCTCTCACGCCGGATCCGGTCGATGGCCTTCCGGTTGGCGGTGGTGGTGAGCCAGGCGCCGGGGTTGGGAGGTACGCCGTCGGCCGGCCACCGCTCCACGGCGGTGGCGAACGCCTCCGCCGCCGCCTCCTCGGCGACGTCGAGGTCGCCGAAGCGCCTGGCGAGGGCGGCGACCACCCGCGCCCACTCCTCGTGGTGCGCTCGGGTGACCGCCTCCCGGACATCGACCAGGCTCACAGGAAAGGCCGCACCTCGATCTTCCGGTTGCACGCCTTCGACCCCTGGGCGGCGAGCTTCAGCGCCACGTCGAGGTCCGGCGCTTCCAGGATCCAGAAGCCGGCGAGGTGCTCCTTCGACTCCACGAAGGGCCCGTCGGTGAACACGATCTCCGCACCCCGGTTGTCGACGACGGTGGCGTTGCTGGGCGACCCGAGGCCACCGGCGAAGACCCAGTAGCCGTCCGCCTTGAGCTGGTCGTTGAACACGTCGATGGCAGCCTGCTCGTCCGATGTGGCGAGGCCGGCCGTGTCGTCGATCACGGAAACCAGGTACTGCATGTTGTGATCATCTCCTGTGGTTGGCGACGCCCGTCGTGAGCGGCCGCTCACCCCTGCTACGAACACCTCTGGCCCGATCCGACACCGCCGGCCGCATTCCTTTCAAGGTCCCTGGTGCGAGCTCCCACGGGAGCGGTGGCGCGGTCTCGGTGCCACGCCACCGCCCCACCTCCTAGGAGGTCCTGCGGCGGTACGTCGCCATGGCGAAGGCGTACGCGACGACGAGGATGCCGGCGCACCAGGCCAGGGCGGTCCAGATGCCGGTGCCGACCGGCTGCTGCGTGAACAGGTCGCGGATCGCCTGGACGATCGAGGTCACCGGCTGGTTCTCCGCGAAGGCGCGCACCGGGCCCGGCATGGTGTCGGTGGGCACGAAGGCCGAGCTGATGAACGGCAGGAAGATGAGTGGGTAGGAGAACGCGCTCGCTCCGTCCGTGGACTTCGCGGTGAGACCGGGGATGACGGCGACCCATGTCAACGCCAGGGTGAACAGGCCCAGGATGCCGGCCACCCCGAGCCACGCCAGCACTCCCGCCCCCGAGCGGAAGCCCATGAGGAGGGCGACGAGCACGACCAGCACGACCGAGATCAGGTTGGCGACCAGCGAGGTCAGCACGTGCGCCCACAGCACGGACGACCGTGCGATCGGCATGGACTGGAACCGCTCGAAGATGCCGCTCTGCTTGTCCGTGAAGAGCCGGAAGGCGGTGTAGGAGATGCCCGACGCGATGGTGATCAGCAGGATGCCGGGCAGCAGGTAGTCCACATATGAGTCCGACCCTGTGTTGATCGCGCCGCCGAACACGTACACGAACAGCAGCAGCATCGCGATCGGCATGATCGCGGTGGTGATGATGGTGTCCGGGCTGCGCGCGATGTGGCGCAGCGAGCGTTTCAGCAGGACGGCGGTGTCGCCGAAGAAGTTCTTGGTCATGGTTGGTCCTCAGTTGCTGGTGGCGAGGCTGCGGTCTCTGCCGGCGTCGCCGTACTTGTCGTCGTCACCGACGAGGGCGAAGAAGACGTCCTCGAGGGTGGGCTGCTTCTCGATGTACTCGACCTCGGCGGGGGGGATCAGCTGCTTGAGCTCGGCGAGCGTGCCGTTCACGATGATCCGACCCTCGTGGAGGATCGCGATCCGGTCGGCGAGCTGTTCTGCCTCGTCGAGGTACTGCGTCGTGAGCAGCACCGTCGTGCCGTGCTCGGCGAGCTCCTTGACGGCGTGCCACACCTCGAGGCGCGCCTCGGGGTCGAGGCCTGTCGTCGGCTCGTCCAGGAAGTTCACCGGCGGGTTCCCGATGAGGCTCATGGCGATGTCGAGGCGGCGCCGCATCCCTCCGGAGTACGTCGACACCTTCCGCGCGGCCGCGTCGGTCAGCCCGAAGCGCTCGAGAAGGTCATCCGCGATCGTGCCCGGGTCCTCGAGATGCCGTAGCTGGGCGACCAGGACGAGGTTCTCCCGTCCGGTGAGGATCTCGTCCACGGCCGTGAACTGCCCGGTGAGGCTGATGGACTCCCGCACCTCCGCAGGCTGCGTGGCGACATCGAAGCCGTTGACGCTCGCAGTCCCCGCGTCGGGCCTGAGCAGCGTGGACAGGCTCTTCACGACCGTGGTCTTGCCCGCCCCGTTGGAGCCGAGCAGCGCGAAGATGCTGCCCCGCGCCACGTCGAAGTCCACGCCGCGCAACACCTGGTGCTCGTCGTACGACTTCGCCAGGCCCTGCACGTGGATGGCTGAGTCGATGGTCATCCCTGTTCTCCTCGCTCCGCGTCCTCGATCGCCTTGGTCAGGCGAGCGCGTTCCTTGTCGATCCATTGCCTGCCGGTGTAGGCCTGCGCGAACGTCTCCGCGAACTCGACCGGATCGTCCCCGACGATCGCACGCACCGGCGTGCCGTCGGCTGCGGCACGCTCCCAGAGGTCGGCGAAGTCGCCGAACATCTTGAGGGCGGTCTCGCCGTCCGTGACGCCCCCGTAGTACATGAAGTACCGCTCCAGAGCCTTCGCGACCGTGTTGTACGGCTCGGGGAGGGCCTCGATGCGGGCCTTGTACTGCCGGTACTCCTTCTTCTGCTCGAGCGATCCGGTGACCCGCTCGATCCACCTTGCGGCCATGTCTATCTGTCTCCTTCTCGGAGCTGTGCGAGCTGTTCTGTGAGGAAGCTCCAGGTCCTCCAGAAGTCTTCGAGGTATGCCTGTCCCTGAGCGTTGAGGGAGTACACCTTCCGCGGCGGCCCTTTCTCGGAGGGGACCTTCTCCACCGCGACGAGTCCGCGCTGCTCGACTCTGATGAGCAGTGCATAGACTGTTCCTTCGGCGATGTCCGAGAAGCCCTTCTCCCGCAGCCATGCTGTGATCTCGTAGCCGTAGGCCGGGCGTACGGAGAGGAACGCGAGGACGATGCCCTCCAACGTCCCCTTGAGCATCTCCGTCATCTGCTTGACCACCGGACACCTCCTTCAACTACTCAGCGTCACTGACTACTAGTAGATAGTAACACTGAATAGTGGCGGCACAAGTCCTTTGTGGGGGTCGCTTCGGCGGCTCCCGCCGGCCGCTAGCCTGTGGGCGTGACGTCCCTGACTGGTCGGGCCCTCGTCGGTGTCGTGCTGGTGCTCGCCATCGCTGCCGGCTTCGAGTTCGAGCTCGCCTGGCTCTTCATCGGCGCAGGCGTGCTGTTCATGGCGTGGTGCGGTTTCGTCCTGGTCCACCCGGGCGACTCCTGATCCGACGGTGACCGCGCCCGCGCTCGCCGTCACCGGTTCGACCGGTGCGGTCGGCGGCATGGTGGCTCGTCACCTCGCCGCCCGCGGGGTGCCGCAGCGGCTGCTGG
>JAFMQY010000027.1 GCA_017354415.1 Nocardioides sp. | reverse complement strand
CGTAACCGGCGAGGATGTCGGCGCGGTCGAAGCGATCGGGCTCGGCGTACAGCCGGCGGAAGCCGGTCACCGCCTCCTCGACCCGACCCTGGGCGAGGCGCAGCAGGGCCAGGCCGGGCTCGGGCTGGCGACCGAGGGAGTTCGCCCGGCGGTACGCCTCCTCGGCCTCCGCGAACCCGCCCTGGAGTCGGCGCACCTCCCCGAGCTGGTACCACGCATCGGCCGCGGCCCGGCTCGGCACCTCGCAGGCGTGCCGCGCCTCCGCGAGGGCGCCGGACCAGTCGCCGCGCATCGCCTTGATCTGGCTGCGGTGGATCAGGCAGCTGCCGCGGTAGGGGACGAGCCCGGTCTGCGCGTCGCACCAGTCGGAGAGCACGGTGGTCCACTCCTGCGCGCGAGGAACGTCAAGCAGGTTCATGCAGGTGCCGATCACGGCGCAGTACGCCAGGCCCGCGACGGTCGGGTAGAGCCGACCCGCCGAGACCGTGAGCATCACCTCGTCGAGGCAGGCCAGGGCCTCGTCCCGCCGGCCCTGCTGCAGGTGGGCGTGCCCGACGGTCAGCCGCCCGAGGACCTCGAGGTTGGCGTCACCGAGCATCCGACCGGCCCTGGCCGCTCCCGTGGCGAGAACGAGCGCCTCCTCGGCACGACCGGAGTCCAGCAGCACGCGTGCCTCCAGCGCGTCCGGGAGCGTGGCCTCCGGCCCGGTGAGCGCGTGCTCGGCGACCAGCCCTTTGGCGCGTGCCAGCCAGCCACCGGCCCGCGCCCTCTCGTCGGTCCCGAACAGCATGAACGCATACCAGAAGGCGGTCTCCGCGGCCTCGGACCAGCGGTGCTCGTCGAGGGCGAGACGATGGCAGCGCTCGAGCGTCTCGCCGCTGGCCCGGTCGTCGCCGACCAGGTAGAGCGCCAGGGACAGCAGCATGAGGTCGTCCCCGCCCAGCGGTTCTGCAGCATCGGCCGTCCGGAGTGCGGTGACGCAGGCGTCCCAGCGGCGCTCGTCGTACGCCGTGCGGCCCCGCTCGAGGTCCATGCCCCCCACGCCGGAACGGTACTCCCGCCGGCCCACCCCGCTCCGTCTGTTTCGAGACGGTCGCAGGGCGACCTCCTCCACCACCGCTACGCCCTCCGTCGGTGGTTGAGGAGCGCGTTCTACGCGCGTCTCGAAACCACCAGTGCCGCCGCGGGGCGACCTCCTCCACCACCGCTTCGCCCTCCGTCGGTGGTGTCGAGACGGTCGCGGGGCGACCTCCTCAACCACCGCTTCGCCCTCCGTCGGTGGTGTCGAGACGGTCGCAGGGCGACCTCTTCGACCACCGCTACGCCCGCCGCCGGTGGTTGAGGAGCGCGTTCTACGCGCGTCTCGAAACCACCAGTGCCGCCGCAGGGCACCCGGAGCCGGCTGTCGGCGGCGTTGTCTACGCTGGAACGCATGCGACCCGTGACCGACCTGGAGCGCCGGGTGGCGCCGTTCGAGGTGGTGTCCGACTACCAGGCGAGCGGCGACCAGCCGGCCGCGATCGAGGAGATCGTGCGCCGAGTCAAAGGCGGCGTGCAGGACGTCGTGCTGCTGGGCGCGACCGGCACGGGCAAGACCGCGACCGTGGCCTGGGTCGCCGAGCAGGTCCAGCGCCCGATCCTGGTCATGCAGCCCAACAAGACACTGGCCGCCCAGTTCGCCAACGAGCTCCGCCAGCTGTTCCCGCACAACGCGGTCGAATACTTCGTCTCCTACTACGACTACTACCAGCCCGAGGCCTACGTCCCGCAGACCGACACCTACATCGAGAAGGACTCCTCGATCAACGAGGAGGTCGAGCGGCTGCGGCACTCCGCGACCAACTCCCTGCTCACCCGCCGCGACGTCATCGTCGTGGCGACCGTCTCGTGCATCTACGGCCTGGGCACCCCGCAGGAGTACGTCGACCGGATGCTGAAGCTCAAGGTCGGCGACGAGCGCGACCGCGACGCCATCCTGCGACGCCTGGTCGAGATCCAGTACACCCGCAACGACATGACCTTCACCCGCGGCACGTTCCGGGTGCGCGGTGACACCCTCGAGATCTTCCCGGTCTACGAGGAGCACGCCGTGCGGGTGGAGTTCTTCGGCGACGAGGTCGAGCGGCTGATGACGCTGCACCCGGTCACCGGAGAGGTGGTCAGCGAGGACGACGAGGTCTACGTCTTCCCGGCCACCCACTACGTCGCCGGGCCGGAGCGCATGGAGCGGGCGATCAACGGGATCGAGACCGAGCTCGAGGAGCGCCTGGAGACCTTCGAGCGCCAGGGCAAGCTGCTGGAGGCGCAGCGGCTGCGGATGCGCACGACGTACGACATCGAGATGATGCGGCAGGTCGGCTCCTGCGCCGGCATCGAGAACTACTCGATGCACATCGACGGCCGCACGTACGGCACGCCGCCGAACTGCCTGCTCGACTACTTCCCCGAGGACTTCCTGCTCGTCATCGACGAGTCCCACGTCGCCGTACCGCAGATCGGTGGGATGTACGAGGGCGACATGTCCCGCAAGCGCAACCTCGTCGAGCACGGCTTCCGCCTGCCGAGCGCGATGGACAACCGCCCGCTGCGGTGGGAGGAGTTCCTCGAGCGGATCGGGCAGACCATCTACCTCTCGGCCACCCCCGGCGACTACGAGCTGGACAAGGTGGGCGGCGACGTGGTCGAGCAGATCATCCGGCCGACCGGCCTGGTCGACCCCGAGGTCGTGGTGAAGCCGACCAAGGGCCAGATCGACGACCTGATCCACGAGATCAACACCCGTGTCGAGCGCAACGAGCGGGTCCTGGTGACGACGCTGACCAAGAAGATGTCGGAGGACCTCACCGACTACCTCCTCGACGCCGGTGTCCGCACCCGTTACCTCCACTCCGAGGTCGACACCCTCAAGCGCGTCGAGCTGCTCCGCGACCTCCGGCTCGGGGACTACGACGTGCTGGTCGGCATCAACCTCCTGCGCGAGGGTCTCGACCTGCCCGAGGTCTCGCTGGTGTCGATCCTCGACGCCGACAAGGAGGGCTTCCTGCGCTCCGACAAGTCCCTGATCCAGACCATCGGCCGCGCCGCGCGCAACGTGTCCGGACAGGTGCACATGTACGCCGACAAGATCACCCCGTCGATGGAGGCGGCGATCGACGAGACCAACCGTCGTCGTGCCAAGCAGGTGGCGTACAACACCGAGAAGGGGATCGACCCGCAGCCGCTGCGGAAGAAGATCGCCGACATCACCGAGATGCTCGCCCGCGAGGACGAGAACACCCAGGCCCTGCTCGCGACCTGGGCGGGCACCGAGGCGAAGGGCCGGGCGGGAGGCGTCAAGCCCCGGCAGGGCCAGCCGGTGCCGGCCCTCGGCCAGCTCCACGCCGGCGAACATGCCGCCGACATCTCCGGCCTGCCGAGCGCCGAGCTCGCCGCGCTGATCCAGGAGCTCACCGACCAGATGAAGGCCGCCGCCGCCGAGCTGCAGTTCGAGGTCGCGGCCCGGCTGCGCGACGAGATCAGCGACCTGAAGAAGGAGCTACGCCAGATGATGGAAGCGACCAAGTGAGCGCCACCACGTGAGCGATCTCCCGGCGGAGCAGCAGCGGCTCGTCGACGAGATCGAGACCGTGTTGTTCAAGCCGACCCATTTCCGCAAGGGCTACGAGATGCTCCCCGTGGACGAGCTCCTCGACCGCGCGGTTCAGGCGATCCGGTCGGGGGAGGCCCTCGCGCCCGTGCTCCGCGTCGACCTGCCCACGGTCACCCTGCGCGCGGGCTACAACATCGAGCAGGTCGACGACTTCTTCGCTCGCCTGCTCGCCGCCGGCTGAGACCCGGCTGACACATGGACGTCGAGCGGATGCAGGCTCACTGCGCGGCGAAGCCGGGCGCCTGGCCCGACTGGCCGTGGGAGCACGACGGCTTTCCGGTCTTCAAGGTCGGCCCGGGGGAGCGGGGCAAGATCTTCGCGTTCCTCGGCGACACGGGGGTCGGGGTCAAGGCCGGTCCGAGCCGAGAGGTGGCAGACGAGTGGCTGCACCGCTACCCCGGCAGCGCCTCGGTGATGGCCTACATCGGCCGCGCGGGGTGGAACGACCTCGCCTTCGACGGAGCGATCCCCGACGACGAGCTGCTCGAGGCCGTCGACGAGTCCTACCGGCTGGTGGTGGAGCGACTGCCGAAGAAGCTGCGCCCCGAGAGCTGGGACGCCTGACCCGAGTGCCGGGGACGGCTCACCGGCCCCCGCCCGACACCTCGGGGCGCAACCTCGAGCGCGTGCGGCGGGGCGATCACGGTCCGGCGGGCACCCGGTGTTAGCATCGCGGCACGCGACAGCCGCCACACCAAGGAGTCACAGCGTGGACTACGGCGACGTGCTGTCCGGCACGTTGGCGTTGCTTCGCACCATCGCATCGGAGTACCGCCCGGCGGTGCTGGCCAACGCGTTCGGCCCCGAGAGCATGGTCATGACCGACCTGATCGTCAAGCACGACCTCGACATCGAGGTCGTCAGCATCGACACCGGTCGCCTCCCCGAGGAGACACATGCCGTGGCGCACAGCGTGCACCGCCGCTACGGGCCGATCGTGCGGATGGTGAACCCCGACGCGGGCGAGATCTCCGCATGGACGGCCGAGCACGGCCAGAACGGCTTCTACGACGGCGTCGAGCTGCGCCAACAGTGCTGCGAGATCCGCAAGGTCAGGCCGCTCCGTCGGGTGCTCGAGGGCAAGAACGCCTGGTTGACCGGGCTGCGCAAGCAGCAGTCCACCTTGCGCAGAGACCTTCCCGAACAGGCGTGGGACGACTCCTACGGCCTGTACAAGTTCAACCCGATGCTCGAGTGGACCACCGAGCAGGTGTGGGCCTACATCCGTGACAACCGCGTCCCCTACAACAAGCTCCACGATCGCGGCTACGCGAGCATCGGGTGCGCTCCGTGCACCCGCGCCATCTCCCCGGGTGAGGACACCCGCGCCGGCAGATGGTGGTGGGAGCTGGACACCGCCAAGGAGTGCGGCATTCATTTCGACCCGACGGTGGGACGCATGGTGCGCTCCAAGCCGCTCGCCGACCAGCCAGAGACACATGCCGCTGCGACGACGGAGCGGACGGACCACTCGACGACGGGGCCGGCCCCAGCGCCCACGACGTACGACGAGACGCAACACGAAGGGAACATCATGCGGGTACTCATTCTGGGCGGAGACGGCTTCTGTGGGTGGCCTACGGCCCTTCATCTGTCTGCGCAGGGCCACGAGGTGGCCATCGTGGACAACCTCTCGCGCCGCAAGATCGACATCGAGCTGGAGGTCTCGTCGCTGACGCCGATCCGCCACATGGGTGAGCGGCTCCGTGCGTGGAAGGAGGTGTCCGGCAAGGACATCGCGTTCCACGATGTCGACGTGGCGGTGAACTACCAGCGGCTGCTGGACCTCCTGGAGGACTGGAAGCCGACTGCGCTGGTGCACTTCGCCGAGCAGCGAGCCGCGCCGTACTCCATGAAGAGCAGCCGGCACAAGCGCTACACCGTCGACAACAACCTCAACGCGACCAACAACGTGCTCGCCGCGGTCGTGGAGAGCGGTCTCGACATCCACGTCGTCCACCTGGGCACGATGGGGGTCTACGGGTACGGCACGGCCGGCATGAAGATCCCCGAGGGCTACCTGCAGATCAAGATCGAAACCGGGAACGGCCTGGTCGACCAGGAGATCCTCTACCCGGCGAACCCGGGCAGCATCTACCACCTGACCAAGACGCAGGACCAGCTGCTGTTCGCCTACTACAACAAGAACGACCACGTCCGGGTCACCGACCTGCACCAGGGCATCGTCTGGGGCACCCAGACGAAGGAGACCAAGCTCGACGAGCGGCTGATCAACCGGTTCGACTACGACGGCGACTATGGCACCGTGCTCAACCGCTTCCTCATGCAGGCGGCGATCGACTACCCGCTGACGGTGCACGGGACCGGCGGCCAGACCCGCGCGTTCATCCACATCCAGGACACCGTCAAGTGCATCCAGCTCGCCCTGGAGAACCCGCCCGAGCGGGACGACCGGGTGCACATCTTCAACCAGATGACCGAGACCCACCGGGTCCGCGACCTGGCCAAGATGATCTCGGACCGCACCGGCGCGAAGATCGCGAACCTGCCGAACCCGCGCAACGAGGACGACGAGAACGAGCTCCACGTCGCCAACGACCGCTTCCTGCACCTCGGCCTCACCCCCATCACCCTGAGTGAGGGGCTGATGGAAGAGGTCACCGAGATCACCAAGAAGTACGCCGAGCGCTGCGACCCCACCAAGATCCCCTGCGTCTCGGTGTGGAGCCCGGAGTCCGCCGCCGCGAAAGCGGGCCTCACAGAGGCCGACGCCGCCGAAGCGAAGGCCGAGGAGTTGGCCGACTCATAGGCGAACTCCGCCGGAGGCGACGAAGGTCACCGGCATCGCTCGCGGGATTGGACGGTGGTCGTTCTCAATCGGCCCCGGCAGTATTGGCGCGCGCAGCGGCGCTCGACGTCTCAGTCTAGTGACTCGCAGGAAGGGCGTTCGGGTCACGTTCGTGCGGGATCCGGTCCCGGTGCGTGGACCCTACGTACCGCGACAAGGTCCTAGAGGTCGAACGCCACGTCGGCGCGGGGCGTGGCGCATGAAGGTCCTGCAGACGGCTGTCGGACTAGCCGGGTAGGGACTTGACCTGACCATCGATCTGTTCGTCGCCGCACGCGAGGATGCTCGCCGAACAGGCTGCACTGAAGATGGACGCTCACTGGCGGCGGCAGCACCTCAACCTGATGGACGGCCCGTCCTGATGACCAAGGTGAAGTGGATCTACGGGCGGGACTTCGAGTTGCACGAGTACTACCGGTGCCATCCTCGATACACGATGCGAACGACCCTTCGCTGTTATGTCCGTCCATCGCACTTAGCGAGGGCCCGATGGAGGAGGTCACAGGACATCACCAAGAAGGAACGCCGACCTGCTGCGACCAGACGAAGATCCCGTGCGCTGCCGGTGTTTGAGGAGTAACCGAGCGCACTCCACGGCGTCGGCTTCCAATTTGGTCTGTGGGCGGTGTGGACGCTCCGAGTCGCGCGCGCAGTCGATGAGTGAACCTCTTCTCACTCTGCCCTCCGCAACTCGCACCGGTCTCGCGCCTAAACTAGAAGGGTGACCTCCAGTCGCCGCCTCACCCGCGCCGCGCTGCAGAGTTACTGGCCGAACAGTTTGGTAGACCACCGCGTCCACCCTCTTCCGGAGTACAACTGTATTTACGTCCGGAACGCCAAGGTCGGCACCGGAACCACTTTGTTGTGGCTCCATCGAGTCCACACAGGCGATTTCGACTTCTCACCTCTGCGGAGCATTCACGCTGAGCATCGACTGCCTGCGCCACAGGACGTTGGATGGGAAAACGTGGCCGACATGCTCGAAGGAGAGGCGTTCCGGTTCACGTTCGTGCGGGATCCGTTCCGTCGCGTGGAGTCTGCCTACCGCAACAAGGTTCTGGAGAGATCAAGAGGTCGTGGGAGAAGGGCGCCGGCTGTGACACAAGGTCGTCGAACCCGTCTGAGGCGCATCAAGACTCTGCAGACCGCCATCGGCCTCCGTGGGTCGGGATCCCAAGACCTGACGTTCGATCAGTACATCGCCGCACTCGAAGTTCTCGCTGATCGGAACGCACTGAAGATGGATGCGCACTTTCGGCCTCAGCACCTCAACCTGATGCACGGCCTGATCTCTTATGACTTGATCGGCCGCCTGGAGACCTTCGAGGCCGACCTCGAGAAAGTGCGCGAGGCAACCGGAATGCCCCCGGTGCCTGTCGAGGTCGGGAGGAACGCGTCGCCCGATTCGGCCACCAGCCTGTTCGATGGGCGGCCCGACCTGCTGAAGAAGGTGAAGCGGATCTACGCCCGTGACTTCGAGCTGTATGGGTATTAGCCAGGCAACGCCGCACGTTGCCGGCTCTCGAGCTGTTCCCGCGCTCGCCTAGGCCGTGATCGTCCATGTCCTCGAAGAGGGAGCAGAGGCACGACGAGAGGATTGCGAAGTCCTGTGGGTGCGTGAAAGGCATCAGCCTCGCGACGATGATCAGCGCCATGAAGTCGTCAAGCGTGCCGAGCGGATCCTCGGCTCGAGACCCCCATCCAAAAGGGGTATGGCCGTCCAGCAGCGCGACCGCGCCGCCCGTGCGCTGGTTCTCTCCCGGAGGTCGTAGTCGGCCACGCCTGCTCGAGGATCGACATCCCTACCGGCCACGGTGAGGTCGTCACTTCTCCTTGGACATCAACCCTCGGGACCGCCTCACTGCGGTGCTCCAGCCTCGTCGGGCGGCGCGCTCTACGCTCGGTCGCTGGAGAGCCGCCTTCACCCAGCGGTCGCGTGCCGGGTCGAAGCGCAGGTTGCGGCTGGGATCTGAAACCACCAAGGGAGCACCACGCAGCGGGATGTTCGTACCGGCCACCCTGACCGAGACTGCTCGGCTGGTCCCTCCGTAGCCGAGCCTCAGGAGCCTTTCGACGTTGAACCGGAAACCACGGATGCGGCCAC
This sequence comes from Nocardioides sp., assembly GCA_017354415.1. Taxonomy (GTDB): domain Bacteria; phylum Actinomycetota; class Actinomycetes; order Propionibacteriales; family Nocardioidaceae; genus Nocardioides. Next base: position 19,380 of record JAFMQY010000027.1, on the reverse strand, counting down.
CGTCGCCGAGATCTGGCCTCGGGTGTTCCGGTGGGCGCAGAGCCGCCAACTCACCGTCGATGTACAGCGAGACCGGCTCGTCCGCGCCCTCCACCCGGGGCCGGTACCACCCGGACAACCATCCGTCCACGAGTGCCTCCAACGCCCCGTCGGCTCCGAGCTCATCGAGCAGGTGAGGGGTGGCGGAAGCACCCGCGGCAACGACGTCGACGACCGCGATGGGGCGCACGAATCCTGTGTCGCCTTCCGACGCCGGATCAGTGACGACCAGCTCCACGTGTCGCGCAACCCCGTCGCAAATGGCCAGCGCCCGGGCGAGGTCGCAGGGCAGCATGCGAATGCCCTGCTTCACTTGAGTTGCCAGATGCGCCCGAGGGGGTGTGAGTCCATCGAACGACACCTCGAACAGCGTCGTGTCCAGAACCCGTGCGGCCAGCCTCAGGTCCCTCGCCGACGCGAGCTCGTACATATCCGCCGAGACGGTCAGGTAGACACCCTCGTCACTGAGATCCACGACCTCGATGTCCGCGACCGGTTCACGATTGCCCGGCTCTCCCGCGCGTGATCCCAAGACCTGCGCCCACCGATCGGCCGCCCATTGATGGCGTGCCCGGGGCGCCGGCGTGGAGAAGTAGAACCCACAGCTGACTCCCACACGTCGCTCCGCGTTGGTCACCAGGCGTCGATACAAGCCGTTGTAGAACTCATCCTCGAGCGACTCCCACGGCTTGATCTTCCCCGAGAAGTGCACGAGGGTCGCGTCAGCCGCGTCGTACTTGCGCCGCATCAGATCACCGTCGAGGCAGCGGTCGGATACGTAGAACTGGGTCATGTAGTTGTATGTGCTGTCCAGGTGGAACTTGCGGCCGGCGAAGGCGATGTTCATCGCATCCTGGTCACGTTGCTTCAACGCACGCCCCTGCATCACCACGAGTGCCCGGGAATGCAGAGCCAGGGACCGGAAGTCCGGGTTCTCCAGGTCGAACACGAGAACCCCACCGTTGAGGTACTCGAGCGGGTCACCGTCCGTGATACCGATCAGCCGGTTGCGCTGCTCCACCGGCACCCCGGCCGGGTTGGCCACCAGGCGGAGTGCGGCACTGTCCGGGACGCCGGCCAGGCATGCGCCGCCGAGGTCCAGCTCGAACAGCTCGGTGAAGCTGCGCGTGGCGAGGACGTCTCCGTCGAGGTAGATCGTCCGCTGCTCCGGCAGGTAGTCGACGAGGTAGATGCGCCCGAACGTGGCCCTCTTGACATCCTCGGTCCCGATGTCTCGGTCGAGGTCCGCCTTGATGTCGTGCACGATAACCCGGACGTCGAAGTCCGTGTGCTCGAGCGACTTCAGGTGCAGGACGTCATTGCGGTCGAGACCGTCGCCCAGCACCACGAACCGCGTGCTGCCCTGCTGGCCGGTCTGCGCCAGGACCGTCGTCATGGTGGCGAAGGTCGGCTTCACGAACCGTTTGTCGCACACGAGGGCGAACTGGTAGTCAACGCGGTCCGCGGCGGGGAGCTGGACAAGGCTGGTGTCGGTCGCGGTGTCAGGGGGTAGCGGGCTGGAGATCATCTTGCGAACGTCCACCCGCTCGAGGAGCCCTTCGTCAGCGAGCAGCCGCTGCGCGTCCTCGTCGAGTGAGAAGAACTCCTGGAAGAAGCTCTCCTGGTCCCGGGGCGGCTGGTGCAACCAGTGGGAGAACAGCTGCTGCTGGGCCAGGCGCTGTGGCCCCAGGCCGCTGGCAACCGTGTCGCCCTGCAGACGAGCACCCCATTTCGCGTTCCATGTCGCAACGCTGCCGCTGTCGAAGTGCAAGATCTCAGCACTGTCATGGGGGAGGTCCACGGTCAACGCAGCCAGGCGGCCGGTCCGGGGACGATGAACGGTGATCTCACCTTCGGCCATCGGGAGCCGGTAGACGGACTTGCCGGCGTCGTGCCCCAGCAGCCCGTTGCGGAGGAACTGGGCCCGCCATCCGAAGGCTCGGCTCACGTTGACGCGTCGCGCGCCGGGTGCGCGGACCGCCAGCGTCGCCCCGAACGGCTCCGTGCGGTTGTCGGAGCGGGCGTACCACATCTCCCTGACCGGCAGCGTCAAAGCGGAGGCATCGCGGAAACGGTCGGCCATCTCGGCGAAGGGCTGCGAGAGAGAGATCAGCTCGTCGGCATCGACAAAGGCCAGATAGTTGTGGCCGTCGGCTGCCGCACGCAGCGCAGTGGACCACAGGCCATCGACCTGCTTGCGCTCGACGTTCTGGCTCTTGGGTGGGTAGAGACTGTCCCAGGTCCGCTGGTCCATCACGTCCCATCTGATCCGGGGATCGGTGGGTAGGGCGGACACCAACTCTGCGGGTGGGCAGTCCAGCATCACGTAGAGCCTGTCTGCCCCCTCGTTGAGATGGAAGTTGCACCACTGGAGAAGCTGGGACTGTTCGCCCCGGAACAGGGTGTAGACGGCGATGCCGGCGAGTGGGTCCCGGACGCTACCCGTCATGGAGTCGAACCGCCGTCGTTGGCCGACTTCCGGGCGGCCTCACACAGGGAGATCACCTGGTCGACGTAGTCGACCACCTCTGGGCCGGTGGGTGACGTCGTCGTCGTCCCTCCGAGAAGGGAGGCGAAACGCAGACCGGGAACCGGCACACTGAACCATTCCGCCTCGATGCGTTCGTTGATCGGAGCGCAGACCTCCTGGATCCCCTTCCTCATATCGGGTGTCATGAGCTCGATGTCCCCCTCCGGCGCGGCTCTATAGATCGACCGCGCGAGCCGGGTCCGGAGGTCGCGGTCGCCCAACCGGTAGGAGTTGAGGATGCGTAGACCGAGCGTGTCGATCGCCCGAACGCTCTCGTACACGGGCGTGTCGGTCGATGCGCCGACATCTAGCAGGGAACCACTGACACCCGCGATCTCGAGGATGCGCCTGCAGATCGCCGCTCCTCCCGGCAGGTCGTCGTAGGACAGGGCATGGAAGTTCTCAGGACCGACCAGCTCCCGCCACGGGGAGAAGCGGGTGTGGAAGTCGATGAGGTTCGGCCCTGCATGTCGGAGGAACTCGTCGAACGAGCGGGTCTCGAAGTTGCCGTACTGGTCGACGAACTGCTTGTAGTAGCTCTCCAACCACGCGTCCTGGCGTCGCAGCACCAGGACGACCTTGATCGTGCCGAACGCAGCGAAGTCACGAAGAAACCTCTCGGTGTGCACCCGCCTCCGGGGCAGTGAGAAGTCCTCCGACGACAGCAGGACGGTCCCGGCGGCGTCGGGCCGCTCATTCAGCAGTTGGGCCATGAGCTCGCGGCGGTCCTCAGCCCAGAAGAACTCAGCATGGCCGGACTGCGCCCCCGGGCGGGTGCTCAGGACCACGTTGTCGACCGCGCCGGTCGTGGGGTAGAGGATGCCCTCACTCAGCAGGTCGATACGACGCGTGCTCAAGACGTTCTGGATGTACGACGTGGCCGTCTTGTGGAGGCCGATGTGCAGGATCAGCGTCGTGTCCTTGGCGTATCTCGGCATGCGATCACCCCTGACCCTTGGTGAGGTCACGAACCCGGTCGATCGCCATCTCCGGAAGCGACCGCACCAGGGTCTTGCGGTTCATGTTCTCCACCATGAGCGAGTAGTCGCGGCGACGCTTGAAGATGATCGTGTCTTTGACGACCACGTGCTTCCAACCTCGCGACATGGTCTCGATGCTGAACTGGAAGTCCTGGAACGAGAGGCCGTTGGGGATGTCGCGGGGCGAGTACGGCACCGCGAGGTGCGCGGCGCGCGGCGCGAGGCACAGAGAGTCGTAGTAGTTGCGAAGATAGAAGAAGTGCGGTGTGAAGAGCGGGGAGTCCTGGTCGACGTTGCGGCTCACCGCTCGATTGCGGTCGAACAGCACGCTCAGTTCCGGATGGGCGATCAGCCTCTCGCCGTGGGACTCGCCGGCCCTGACCGTGGCGAGGGCTTCGGCGAGCCAGTTCTGGCTGAAGAGGTCGTCGGAGTCGAGGAACGCGATGTAGTCGCCATCGGTGTCCGGGATCAGTGCATTGCGTACCCGCCCGAGGTCACCCTCGTGTAGGACCCTCCGCTCCCAGTGGTCGAAGCGTGGCTGACCGAAGTACGCGGTGGTCTCCTCCGTCGCTGCATCCAACGCGATGATTGGCTGCACGAGGAAGCCCTGCTCGCGGGCGGCGTCAACGGCGAGGTCGGCAGAACGCATCGTCGGACCCGCGACGACGGTCTCGTCGTGCGCGGTCACGATCAGGGTCAAGTCGGTCATCGCGACTTCCTCGAGACTTCGTCACGGCTCAGGAGCACTCTGGCCGCGTGGTCCCCGTACTCACTCTGCGAGCGCTCGCGTTTAAGGCGCTCGCGTAACGCGTGGGACCGCCGGCGCGCCTCCTGCGGGTCCGAGAAGATCTCCCGAAGGGCTTTCTCGTAGGCATCGGGGTTCTCCCAGTCGGTCACCGGCCAGGCGTCCTCCGGCGACAGGACCTCGCCGACGCCACCGACCCGGCTGGCGACGAGCGGGACCTCAGTCATCGCGACCTCGAGGAGGAGACTCGGGACGCCGTCCCATCCGGAGGTGTAGAGCCAGGCGTCGACCTGCGAGAGGTCGAGCCCCGCGATGTGGTCGTATCGCCCCTCGAGCCGGACGTTCGCGGGAACCTCACCCACCGGGGCGCCTTTGAACACCGCCTCGCCCCAGAAGCGGAAGTCGACATCAGGCATCCGACGAGCCACGTCGAGTGCGATGTCCACCCGCTTCTGGCGATCCCACCGGCCGGCCCAGTAGACGACGGGGCGGTGAGTCGAATCGATTTCCACGGCAACGGTCGCGGGGAGTTGGGGCTCCACGGGTGCCCGGAAGACGTGGATACGCTCTCGGTCGGCCTCGCTGAGCTGGTACATCTCGGTCAGCTCGTCGCGCAGGTGCTCGCTGTCGGTGATCACTCCCGCGACGATCTCGAAGAAGGGGTAGAAGAACTGCAGCGGCATGCCGAACCAGTTGCCCTGCGCGCGCCGCTCCCGAACGAAGAAGCAGAGAAAGATCCGCTCCGACGCGGCGATGGCCTTCCCGTAGGAAGTCATGGCCGCGTAGAGGACGCGGGAGTTGATGTTGATGATCGCGTCCGCTCGGAACGACCGCAGAAGCGAGACGAGCGCTTGCTGCTTGTGCTCGTCCGGAAGCCCTTCCGCCGCTGCGGCGAAGTCGATCTCGCGCACCCCGGCGGGGAAACGCCCCGTGGGGGCCGCGCCTCCCGCGTCGGTGTAAACCACAACGATGTCTTCCGCCTCGATGGTTCCGGAGAGAGCATGCGCGAGATGCCCCTCGAGGCGACGCCCTCCGCCCCAACGCGGCCTGTTCGTCACCATCACGAGGCGCGCCCTTTTGAAGCCGGCGGATTTCTGGCAGGCGTAGATGGCCGCGACGGCGCCCGAGACGAACTTTCCGTGAAGGGGGATCATCCTCGTCCGGGCCGTCTCGATCCAGACGGCCCCGATGAGGGGTTCCAGTTCGGTCGCCTTGGCGAACATCTCACCGAGCTTGCCCGTTCGCAGGCGCTCCATCATGTCGGTGCGGGTCGCTACGAGCTCCTCGACGATCTCAGCCGGCTCGAGGTGGAGCACCTCCGCCATTTGTTCGATGCCTTGCGCCGGGTCGGCGATCTCGCCGGCGGCTCGCCAGCGCTTGATCCAGGCGAGGTACGGGCTCCGCTCGACCCCTCTTCTCCGTGCCGGGTAGCGGCCGAGGTAGTCCTTCATGGAGAAGTTGTAATCGGGGCTACCGACCGCCTCGGCGCCGCTCTCCAGGAAGAGGGCGATCGGATCGAGGTCGGGCTCGTCATGGAGAGCGGGGTTCTGCAGCATGAAGTGCAGGTGGTCGAAGTGTTCCCGGAGAAGGTCGTAGTCCGCGTCGACTCCGAGCGGCTGCTGGTTCCGCTTCACGCGGGTGACGAGCGCGTCCATCATCGGACCGACGTTGGTGCGTTCCTCCACAACATCCGGCACGACAGGAGCTCGTTCATGGGGCGCCGCACGGGCGGGGGCTCCGCCGCCTCCCTCGGCGGATCGCCGCAGTCGGCGGCGCGCTCGCTCAAAGAACCGCTCGCGGCTGCTGGCTGACATAGGGCCATTCTCCTTCTGCGCATCGTGAACCGATGGTCCGGGCACACGTCACTCCCCGACGCGGAACGGCGGCGACCGCCGGCCCTTCGATCATCGTCCCGAGATCCGGCTCACACGCGGTCACACGCGGCTCTCCTCGACATGCGAGGTATCCAAACACACGACACTGCAGGGAGACGGCGCGCCATCCGGATCGCCCACTGTGGCCCACCTGGATGGCGCACGCGATGGTGAGACACTAGGGTCGCCCGTCAATCCCGAGAGTCCGTCCCGACACCGTGAAGGCACCTCGTTGCCACGCCCAGCTGCCCCGCTGAACGAGCCAGTGGATCTCATCCTGCACATCGGCTCCGGAAAGACGGGGACCTCCTCGATCCAGCAGTTCCTCAAGCAGAACAGGAGTCGTCTCGCCCAGGTCGGCACCTTGGTGCCTCGCGCACCCGGGCGGGGTCGGCACCACAAGATAGGTCTGTACATCAAACCTGATGAGGTACTCGCCACCAGGATCAGCTGGCAGGCGATGGGCTACTCGTCTCCTGCCACGTTCCGAGAGAACTTTCGGAGGCGTTTCTCGGCTGAGATCCGCGACTCGGGTCTGTCTCGGGTCTTGGTGTCCGATGAGGGGCTTTACGCCTCGAATGAGGAGGCAATCGTGCGGCTGCGCGAGTTCGTGGGCGACATAGCACGACACGTGCGTCTGGTTGTGTACCTGCGACGCCAGGACGAACACCTGTGCAGCAGTTACCAGCAGAACGTGAAGATCGGGTTTGTGCAACGACTGGACGAATGGGCTCTCCGTGATCTGACCGGAATCTACGACTACGCGAGGCGTCTCAGCCTGTTTGATCGGGTGCTGGCGCCTTCTGAGCTGGTGGTGCGCCGTTTCGAGCGCGAAAGCTTTGTTCGAGGGTCCCTGTTCCAGGACTTCCTCGACGCCGCGGGGATCGATGTTCCCGCTGAGGATCTGAAGCAGGTTCCGAACCGCAACGAGAGCCTCGATGCGGAGAGCGTGGAGTTCCTGCGGCTGCTGAACCTTCATCGCGTCGAGAGTGAGTGCGCTACTCCCGGTCTGATCGACAACCGCGCCGTGGCCGGTGTTCTGTTGAAGGCGTCCTCTGGCCCGACCCTGACGCTGCCGGAGCCTCTACGCGATGCGTTCATGGGGCAATGGGAAGAGTCGAACCGCGCCGTGGCGAAGACCTTCCTGGATGACGGCAGCGAACAACTCTTCCGGGCCACGCGCACGGCGCGGAATGTGACGTCGAAGCAGTGGCTGGACCCTGACCGGCTTCCTCATTTCTTGGAGCTGCTCGAGCTTCCGGAACACGTGCATGTGCCGTTGCGCCGGATCGCCGAGCGCGAGGCACGCACTCCCTGAGGCTTCGGGTTCGCCCGGGCGTCGAACCCGAACATGAGGTCATGCCGTCCGACGCTTGGGTGCGTCTCAGGAGCGATGGGCGCGCCGCATGGAACACTATGACGTCGTCGGAGAGTCGTCGCCACCCCAACAGTGAAGGCATCACCTTGCCTCGTTCCATCGCACCAGCCCCACGGAGTGAGCCCGTGGACCTCGTGCTGCATATCGGCTCTGGAAAGACCGGTACCACATCGATCCAGCAGTTCTTGAAGCAGAACAGGAGTCGTCTCGCGCAGCTCGGCACCTTGGTGCCTCGCGAGCCTGGCATGGGTCGGCACGTCAAGGTTGGTCTGTACATCAAGCCGGATGAGGACCTACGACGTCGGCTCACGTGGCATGGGATGGAATACTCGTCACCGGCTGAGTTCCGAGAGGACTTTCGGACGCGGCTTTCTGCCGAAATCGACGAATCGGGTTTGTCTCGGGTCCTTCTCACCGATGAGGGCGTCTACGCCTCGAATGAGGAGGCAGTGGCGCGGCTGCGCGACCTGGTCGCCGACGTTGCCCAGAGTTGGCGTCTCGTGGTGTATCTGCGACGACAGGACGAGCACGTGTGCAGCAACTACCAGCAGAAGGTGAAAGCCGGTTGCGTGGAACGGTTGAGCGATTGGGTGCTCCGTGACATGACCGTGCTCTACGACTACGCGACGCGTCTGAGCCTGTTTGATCGGATGCTGGCGCCGTCTGAACTGGTGGTGCGCCGCTTCGAGCGCGAGAGCTTTGTCGAAGGGTCCCTGTTCCAGGACTTCCTCGACGCCGTAGGCATTGATGTCCCGAGTGATGATCTGGATCAGGTTCCACGCCGTAACCCGAGTCTCGATGCCGAGAGCGTGGAGTTCCTGCGACTGCTGAATCTCCACCGGGTCGAAGACGAGGGGGCAACGGCAGATCAGGTGGACAATCGTGGCTTCCTCAGGATCCTGATGAAGGCGTCCTCTGGTCCGACTCTGACGCTGCCGGAGCCTTTACGCGATGCGTTCATGGCGCAATGGGAAGAGTCCAACCGCGCCGTGGCGAAGAACTTTCTGGGTGATGGCAGCGGTCAGCTCTTTCGAGCGCCCAGGAAGGCGCAAGGGACGACGCCGGAGCAACGGCTCGACCCCGAGAGACTTCCCCACTTCTTCGAACTGCTGGAGTTGCCGGAAGAAATCCACGCGCCTCTGCGCCGGATCGCGGAGCGCGAGGCGAGAGTTCCAGACCCGGTTTGACGACGTAGGATGTCCTGGTTGCGGGCGCTCAGGCCCGCTGGGCGTCGAACCACGCCCACGTCGCCCGCAGCCCGTCCTCGAGGGTGGTCGACGGCTCGAAGCCGAAGCCTGCCCTGGCCTTGTCGATCTGGCACCAGGTGTCCTTCACCTCGCCGGCGCGGAAGTCCTCGTAGACCACCTCGAAGTCCAGCCCGGTGACCGTGCGCATGGCGTCGATCAGCTGGTTGAGGGTGGTGGGCTTGCCACTGCCGAGCTGGTAGGCGCCCTGTACGTCGCTGTCCACGGCGGCCCGGATCGCTTCGACGAGATCGCCGACATAGAGGTAGTCGCGCGTCTGCGACCCGTCGCCGTACACCACCAGCGGCTCGCGGGCGAGGATGCGCTTGAAGAAGTGGGCGACCACCGAGCCCTTGTGGAAGGAGCGGGGCCCGTAGATGTTGGAGAAGCGCAGGGCACAGCCACTCAAGCCGAACGAGCTCGAGTAGGCGCTCAAATAGCCCTCGAGCATCAGTTTCGAGGCGCCGTACGGCGAGGTCGGGTGCGGCGCCATCTGCTCGTGGACCGGGGGGTCCACGTCGCCCAGGATCGCTCCGCCTGTCGAGGCGGCGATGACCCGGCTGACGCGGAGCTCTCGGCAGAGCTCGAGGAGGTTGAAGGTCCCGATGACGTTGTTGTCGAAGTTGTACTGCGGGTTCTCGATGCTGTCCATGACCCGGGTGTCGGCGGCCAGGTGGACCACGGCGTCCTGACCCTCGAGGGCGGTGTGAAGGTCGTCACGGCTGGCCAGGTCGCCGTGGATGAACCGCACCTTGTCCAGGTCGAGGTGCTTGCGGTCACCCAGGGACTCGTTGTCGATCACAGTCACAGAGGTGTCCTCGCGGGAGGCGAGGTGGCTGGCGAGGTGTCGACCGATGAAGCCGGCCCCGCCCGTGATCAGGATCTTCTTCATCGAGGTGGTTCTCCCGTTCTTGGGCGCCACACTTTTCTCGGTGCCCGGACGCGAGGCCACACCATATCGTCGACCCACAGCAACCGCGGGCCGGCCCCACCGCTCGGTCGGCCCCGGGTTCCCACCGACCGTGAGAGGATCTCACCGGAGACCGCTGACTCTCCCGAACTCGCCCCACGAACCGAAGGCACTCGTCCTTGCCTGCTCCGGCCGCGCTTGCCCACCCTGTGGATGTCGTCCTCCATGTGGGCATGCGCAAGACCGGCACGTCGTCCATCCAGTTCTTCCTGCGCGACAACCGCGAGGCGCTGGCCTCGAGGGGCCTGCTCTACCCGACGACACCGGGAAGAGCGCGGCACCACAAGCTCAGCCTGTCCGTGAAGACGCTCGACGAGCTGGAGCGCTCTCCGGAGTGGCTCCGGGCACGGTCGTCTCATCCCGCGAAGTTCCGCAAGCAGCTCCGCAGGCGCCTGATGACGGAGATAGAGGATTCCGGACTGCCCCGGGTGCTGTTCTCTGACGAAGACCTGTTCGGGTCGTCGTACCCTGCGCTGCGTCGCCTGGGCCGCTGGCTCTGGGGTTTCGCGCAGAGCGTGCGAGTCGTGGTCTACCTCCGTCGCCAGGACGACCACCTGATCAGCTGTTACCAGCAGGAGGTCAAGCTCGGCGCGGTCGAGAGGCTGGAGGACTGGGCCCTCCACGACATGTCGGGCCTGTACGACTACCGCGCCCGGCTGGGGCGGATTCGCCGTCTGCTGGCGCCGGCGGAACTGGTGGTGCGCCGTTACGAACAGGAATGCTTCGCTGAAGGTTCCTTGATCCAGGACTTCCTCGACGTGGTCGGGGTGGACGTGCGCGCGCGCGAACTCACATCGGTGGCTGACCGCAACATGAGCCTCGACGCGGAAACCGTGGAGTTTGTGCGCCTGCTGAACGTGCACCGGGTCGAGACCGAGATGGCGACGCCGGGGCTCATCGATAATCGCTCCCTGGTTGCCTCCCTCACGGAGGCGTCCACGGGTCCCGTTCTCGCCCTGCCCGACGGAGCGCTCGACGAGTTCATGGCGCGGTGGACACGGTCGAACGAGCTCGTCGCCCGCAACCTCCTCGATGACCCTGGGGGCCAGCTCTTCCACGAGCGGCGCAAGTCCGTCAACACGACCATCGAACAAGGACTCGACCCAGCCAGGGTCGACCACTTCTGCGCGGTCGCCGACCTGCCCGAGGAGCTTCATGCACCTCTGAGACGCCTGGCCGAGCGGGAGGCGAAGCGCCACTGAAGGCCGGACCGTCAGCGGGCGCGGGCCCCCAGGCTGCGCACCCGGTCGATCGCCATCGCGGGGATGGCACGCACGATGGACTTGCGCACGGTGCTCTCGGTCACCAGGGAGAAGTCGCGGCGCCGCTTGAAGATGACGGTGTCGGGCACCACCAGGTGTCGCCAGCCGGCATCCAGCGTCTCGATCGTGAACTGGAAGTCCTGGTAGGAGAGGCCGTTCGGAACGTCGCGGCTCACATAGGGCAGCTCGAGGTGCGCCTCGCGGGGTGCCATGCAGAGCGAGTCGTACGGGTGTCGCACATAGAGGTAGTGGGGCGTGAACAACGGCGAGTCGTCTGGGAGGTTCACCCACACCGACCGTTTTCCGTCGAACACCATGTTCATCTCGGGATGGGCGATGGCACGCTCCCCACGCTCGGCCGCGGCGTCCAGCACCCGGACGGCCTCGACCAGCCAGTTCTCGCTGAACAGGTCGTCTGCGTCGAGGAACGCGATCAGGCGTCCTTCTGTACGGGGGACCATCGCGTTCCTGACCCGCCCGAGGTCGCCCTCGTCGTATTCCCAACGGTCCCAGTGGTCGAACCGCGACTGCCGGAAGTACGACGTGGTGGCGTCGGTCGCGCCGTCGAGCCCGATGATCGTCTGCACGGTGACGCCCGCGGCCCGCGCCGCGGCGACCGCGAGGTCGGCCGAGCGCATCGTCGGCCCGCACACGCTCGTCTCGTTGTGGGCGGTCACGACGAGGGTCAGGTCGGTGCTCACGACGCGGCCTCGCGACCAGGGGCCACACCGACCTTCTCGTCCAGCCCGAGCAGGATCGTGGCCACCTGCATGTCGTACGCCTCCTCGGTGCGCTCCCTCAGCATCCGCTCGCGCAGCGCTGCTGCGCGGCGGCGCGCACCGGACGGGTCCGAGAGCACCTCGCGGAGGGCAGTGACGTAGGCGTCCGGGTCCTCGAACTCCGTCACCGGCCAGGCGTCCTCGCGGGAGAGTACCTCTCCTGTGCCGCCCACCTCGCTGGCAACCAGCGGGATCCCCGTCATGGCCACCTCGAGCAGCTGGCTGGGTACGCCGTCCCAGGCCGACGTGTAGAGCCAGGCGTCCGCGCCTGCGAGATCCAGCTCGGAGATGTGTTGGTAAGGGCCGTGCAGGTGGGCGTTCGCGGGGGGCTCCTCCAGTAAGGGAGCGTTGAGAACCTCTTCGCCCCACATCCGAAAGTCCACGTCCGGCATTCTCCGGGCGATCTCGAACGCGAGGTCGACGCGCTTCTGACGATCGAAGCGACCCGCCCAGTACACCTGAGGCCTGGCCGAGGGATTGCGAGCGTTCGCCGCCGCCGGCTCGAGTCCCGGGTCGACCGGTGCCCGGAAGACGTGGATCCGGTCCTGGGTCTCCTGGGGCAGCTGGTACCGATCCACCAGCCACTCACGAAGGTGATCGCTGTCGGTGATGACCCCCTCGACGAGGTCGACGCAGCGGTAGAAGTAGCGCAGCGGAAGACCTACCCAGTTCCCGAGCGCGAGCCGCTCGTTGCCGAACATGACCAGGAAGATCCGCTGCGTGGCAGCCAGCGCCTTGCCGTAGGAGTTCATCGCCAGGTACAGCAGCACCGAGTTGACGTTGATGACGAGATCGGGGTTGAAGGATCGGATCAGCTCGACTAGCGCGCGCCCTGCGTCTTCCGGGGCGAGCTCCTGGAGGTTCAGGACGAGGTCGACCTCTCGCACTCCTTCGGGAAACCTTCCGTGTGGTGCGCGCCCCTCTCGCTCGGTGTAGACGACCACGACCTCGGACGGGTCGAGGTGGCGGGCCAGCGCGTGCGCCAGATGGCCCTCGGCGCGGCGGCCCCCGCCCCACCGCGGGTCGCTGACGACCAGCACTACGCGGGCGCGTGTGAACCCGGCGGCACGCTGGGCTCCGTGGATGGCGGCGACCTGGACCGAAGTGGTGTCGTTGTAGAACGGGGGGATCTTCGGCGCGGCCGTCTGCGACCAGGACTCTGCGATCAGGGGCTCCACGTCGGCTGCCTTGGCCACCATCTCGCCCAGGCGCCCGGTCCGGAGCCGGTGCTGGACGTCGAGACGCAGGCTCCCGAGCAGGTCGGCGATCTTGGCCTCCGAGAGGCCGAGCACGGGCGCCATCAGCTCGAGCCCGGGAGCGGGATCGGCGATCTCGCCCGCCTGCTTGCCCTCCCTGAGCCAGGCGACGTAGGGGCTGCGCGCGAGGCCAGCACTGCGTTCTGGGTGGCGTGCGAGGTAGGTCCGCATGTCGAAGTTGATCTCGGGACTCGCCTTGGCCTGCGCGCCGTTGCCGAGGAACTGCTCGAGCGGGTCGCGGTCCTCCGTGAGCAGATTTCGTGCCTGCAGCAGGAAGTGGGCAAGGTCGAAGCTCTCGTAGGCCACGTCGTACTCGAGATCGATACCTGCGGCCTGCATGCGCTGTCGGGCGGCGGCCACACCCGCGTCGAAGATCGGCCCGATGTGGGTCGGCTGGTCGCGAGGGTCGGGAATGCTGCGCGGCTCACCCGAGCGGTACGTGGCGGCCATCCTCACCCGCAGCCGGCGGGCCCGTCGTACAACGCCCCTGGCGAGGCGCTTGGGATCCGGCATCTGGTTCCTTCCGAGCAAGTCGATGGCCCGCTACGTGGCCGCTCACGGGTGCGCCGGGGCTGGTCTGGTGCTGGCCCATCGTAATCGTCGATCGTGCGCAGGTCGGAGTCACCCTCGGTCGTGGGCTTGGCTCATCGGCGCCTCGCACACGATGGGCCTGGCGGTGGGTGAGCCGCATTCTGGCGGCCGGAAACGGTGGCTGGCTCACCGCCACCGTGCGGAGGGAGGTCAGGTCTCCTCGGGCTCCTGCCGGTTCTCGGATAGGAGGGGGCCCGCGGAGTCGGACGTCTCAGGCTGGTCCGAGCCTGCGGAGTCCGGGGCCGCTGGCTTGGGGGGCTTGGGTTTCTCCGGTTCGAGCTCCTTCGCCTCCCGGCGCTCCAGCCTCTCGATCCGCTGCTCGACGATCGACGCCTTGCTGGCCGCGACCCGCGCGAAGTTGGCGCCCGTCGGGATCAGCACGAACAGCGGCCACGGGAAGCCGAGGCCGGAGGCGACCCAGATCACCCAGCAGATGAGGTTCGGCACGAACAGGCCCATGAAGGCCTCGCCGAGCTTCTCCCGGTAGTACGCCTGGGCCTTCCGCTCCAGGTCCGCCCGGGGAGTGCGGCCGAACAGCCTGGTGGCGTCCACCGTGAGGTCCCGGATCGGGGGCACCAGGTCGGCGTACGACTTGGCTCGGTCGATAGTGGCGGTGCGCTCGTCCAGCTCCTCGCGGTCGAGCCGACCCTCGGCGTAGGCCTCGGCGAGTACGTCGTGCACGACAGCGCGGTCGCGGTCGGACGCGCGCATGCCGGCGTACGCCGGGTCGCGCGGGTCGTGCTCGAACCGGCGCCACAGGTTGCTGTCGCTCCCCGAGGTCACTCCGTCATCGTAGGTCGCCGGTCACACGGCCGGCGCTGATCAGGGTCTCGGTCCGCTCGGGATCCAGGGGGCCCTCGATCACGCCGCCGTCCCCGTCCGATGCGTGAAGCATGACCCCCGGCTCCACCACGAAACCGACGTGGTGGACCGGACGGTCCGGCCGGGCGAAGAAGTAGAGGTCGCCGCGGCGGACCTGGTCGAGCGGCACGGCCTGGAACGCCGTGGCCTGGTCACGGGCGTCTCGCGGCACGATCCGACCCAGCGTGCGGTGCACCAGGTGGACCAGCCCGGAGCAGTCGATGCCGCGAGGGCTCAGCCCGCCCCAGACGTACGGCGTGCCGAGCAGGTGGCGGGCCAGGTCGACGGGGTCGTCGGAGTCGTGGGACAGCACGTGTGGCTCGACCGAGAGCGGTGGTGCCGCACCGGCCTCGGGGCCGAGATGGCCGGCGTCCACCCAGCCCGGGTACCCGCGCTCGGCCAGGGACGACGGCTGCCAGGGCACCACGACCTGGACCCGGCCGTCCGACACCTCGCCGGTGACCTCCACCGGCTCACCGGTGAGCGTCTCGGTCACCCGGTCGTCCCGCGACGTCCCGGTGGAGCCGCGCCACACCGGCGCGACGTCGACCGACACCAGGCGGAGCATCATCCGACCACCGACGCCCACGCGGCTGCGGCGATCCGGGCGATCCCCGCCTCACGCTCCTCCGGGGTCCCGGGAACCGTGCACAGAATCGCGAGGCCGACCGGGGGCAGGCCGGGCGCCCGCAGGAGGGCCACGTCGTGGTTGACCCCGGTGATCCAGCCCGTCTTGTTGCCGATGACCACGTCCGGGGGAAGTCCCGCCGGGATGCCCTCGCGGTACTCCTGAGCCTGCAGGGTCCGCTCGCACGCCGCCGTCGCCTCGGGACCGGCCAGCCGGCCTTCCGCCAGCGCCACCAGCAGGCGGGCCATGTCGTCTGCGGTGATCACGTTGTCGAGCCCGATCTCGCGCGCGGCGTAGTCCTCGATCCCCCGGACGATCGCGGTGCGGTCGGAGCAGCCGGCGTCGGCGAGCACGGCTGCGACCTCGACCGTGCCGACCTCGTCGAGGACCAGGTTCGTGGCGAGGTTGCCCGACGCCGTGATCATCCGCTGCACCAGCGCCTCGAGCGGCTGCGTTCTCCCGACCGCCGACCAGGTGGCCGGGTCGGAGTCCTCCTCGGGGTCCATCCGGAAGTGCCGACCGCGGTTCTGCGACTCGAACTCGTCGTGGACCGGCACCTCCCGGGAGAGGTCGAGCCGCCCGCGCTCGACGAGGCGGTGCGCCGCGACCAGGATCGGAAGCTTCATGATGCTGGCCGAGTAGTGCGCGGCGTCCGGATCGACCGACACGCGCGGCTGCTCCTCGCCCGAGACACGGGCGACGACCGAGACCACGCCCTCGCTTCCGCGCACTGCCTCGACGGCGGCGGCCAGCGTCTCACGCTCCTGGGTGCTCATGCGGACGACTCTGGACGGTGGGGGATGACGATCAGCGCAGGTGCCACCCCGGCATCGTAGGAAACCTCGCCGCACAGCCGGGGACCGCCCTGCCGCCTGAACGCCCGGCATACCATGCGCACCGGCGGACATCGCTCGACCGGGAGGATCACGTGGAGGTCATGGCTGGCGGTTCCGGCGGCCCGTCATGACCACCGCGAGCCGCTGGCTGACGGCACTCGTCGTGCTGTTGCTCGTGCTCGCGGTCGTGGGCGGGGCGCTGGTGTGGCGCAGGCACGGTGACCGCGCCGACGCCCGCACCACCCAGGAGCGGTACGGCAACGTGCTCGCCGCCGCCGGTCGTGAGGTGACCGCCTTCGTGAACCTCCGCTACGACAGCCCGGAGAGCCTCGACGCGGTGGCCGCCGGGGCCACCGGTGACTTCCGCGCGCGTTATCTGCGCTCGTCGCCGCATGTCGCCCGCGTGCTCGCGCAACACCGGTCGGTGAGTACCGGCCGCGTGGTCTGGTCCGGCGTGAGCGCTGTGAGTCCCGACCGGGCCACGGTCATCGCGGCTACCACCGGCACCGTCTCCAACGACCGCACCGGTGGCAAGCAGCAGCCGCGCAACTTCCGGTTCAGGGTGACGCTGGTACGAGAGGGAGCCCGCTGGCTCACCGCGAACCTCCAGTTCGTGGGAGACACCCCGTGACCCGGCGTACGACGGGATGGCTCGGCGTTGTGGCACTGGCGCTGGCCGCCGTGGTGGCCGGCGAGGCGTGGTACCTGTGGGGCATGTCGGGGCCGACGCCGACCGCCCAGCGACCGGTGGTGATCGGCGACATCGACGCGCAGACGGTCGTCGATACCGCCGCCCAGGACGCGGCCGCGATCTTCACCACCTCGTGGCGCACCTACGACGACCATCTGGCGCAGGTGCGCACCTTGATGACGCCGCCGATGGCCGCCCGCTACCGCACCACCGCGGCGCCGGTGAAGGCGAGGGTGGTGGCGGCGCGGGCCACGACCACCACACGGGTGGCCGCTTCGGGGGTCGTCCGGGCGAGCCCGGAGCGGGTGCAGGCGCTCGTGTTCCTGGACCAGAGGACGACCGAGGGCGACGGGCCGCCGTCGTACACGGCGCGTCGGGCCCTGGTCACGATGGTGCCCACCGACCGCGGTTGGCTGGTCGACAACGTGCAGACCCGGTGACGTCGCGACGGGAAGTGACGGACCCGGCCGGAGTGGGGGAAGGTAGCGACGTGGCAGAAGACCTCGACACGGACCTGGCGATCATCGGAGCCGGGCCGACCGGACTCTTCTCGGCGTACTACGCGGGCTTCCGCGGCCTCCGGGTCGCGGTGGTCGACTCCCTGCCGGAGCTCGGCGGGCAGATCACCGCGATGTACCCCGAGAAGCAGATCCTGGACGTCGCCGGCTTCCCGTCGATCAAGGGTCGCGACCTGGTCGACGGCCTGGTCGAGCAGGCCAACACGGCCGACCCGGCGTACGTCCTGGACAAGACCGCCACCGGTCTCACGTGCACCGACGACGACGTCACGATCACCATGGACGACGGCACGCGGCTCACGGCCAAGGCCCTGCTGATCACGGCCGGCATCGGGAAGTTCAGCCCGCGGCCGCTGCCGGCGGGGGAGGGGTGGCTCGGCCGCGGCATGGAGTTCTTCGTGCCCAGCTTCGCGCCGTACGCCGGCAAGGACGTCGTCATCGTCGGCGGCGGCGACTCGGCCTTCGACTGGGCGATCCACCTCGAGCCGGTGGCCCGGTCGATCACGCTGGTGCATCGCCGCGACGCCTTCCGGGCCCACGAACGCAGCGTCCAGGCCGTCCGCGACTCCACCGTGGAGATCGTGACCAAGGCCCAGGTGACCGGGCTGTTCGGGGAGCCCACCGTCTCCGAGGTCGAGATCACGATCGACGGCCAGGAGCCCGTACGCCGTCCCGCCCAGGCCGTGGTCGCGGCCCTCGGGTTCGTGGCCGACCTCGGACCACTCCAGAAGTGGGGGATCGAGGTCCAGAAGCGGCACATCGTGGTCGACTCCGCGATGCGGACCAACCTGCCGCGGGTGTTCGCGGCCGGCGACATCACCGAGTACCCCGGCAAGGTCAAGCTGATCGCGGTCGGGTTCGGGGAGGCCGCGACCGCGGTGAACAACGCGGCCGTCGTGATCGACCCGAGCGCCCACGTGTTCCCGGGGCACTCCAGCGAGGGCACCTGACCGGATCCGCGCCCGGACGAAGTCGCGCGGTGTGACCCGCGCGACAGCGACGCCCGGCCCGTGCCCGGCGGCGCCCGGCTAGGGTCGACACCGGCCGGTAGCACCACGGCGGCGGCCGACTCGATCCGGGAGGCGGGGTCTGTGCGCGTCGCACTGCTGTCGTACCGCAGCAAGCCGCATTGCGGCGGACAGGGCGTCTACGTCCGCCACCTGAGCCGCGAGCTGGTCCGGCTGGGGCACGAGGTCGAGATCTTCTCCGGTCAGCCGTACCCGATCCTCGATGAGGGCGTGCGGCTGACCGAGGTGTCGAGCCTCGACCTGTACCGCGAGCCCGACCCGTTCCGAAACCCTCGACTCTCGGAGTACCGCGACCTGATCGACGTGCAGGAGGTCGCGACCATGTGGACGGCCGGCTTCCCCGAGCCGCGCACCTTCAGCCGCCGGGTCCTCCGGCTGCTCCGCCAGCGCGCGGGCGACTTCGACGTCGTCCACGACAACCAGACCCTGGGAGCCGCGCTGGTCGACCTGGAGGCCCGGGTCGGGCTGCCGTTGGTCACGACCATCCACCACCCGATCAGCATCGACCGGCAGATGGATCTGGCGTCCGCCGCGACCGTCGGCAGGCGGCTCTCGCTGCGCCGGTGGTACGGCTTCGTGCGGATGCAGGCCCGGGTAGCGCGGCGGATGCGGATGATCCTGGTCCCCTCGGAGTCCTCCCAGTGCGACGTCGTCCGCGAGTTCGGCGTGGACCCAGTCCGTACCAGGGTCGTGCCCCTCGGTGTCGACGGCGGCTTCGTGCCGCCCACCGCGCCGCGCATCCCGGGGCGGATCCTGGCGATGGCGAGTGCCGACGCACCGCTCAAGGGGATCGCGACGCTGCTCGAGGCGTTCGCCAAGCTGCGCACCGAGCGCTCCGGACTGGAGCTGGTCCTGGTCGGCAAGCCGGTGCCCGGCGGCCGCACCGAGCGGCTGCTCGACGACCTCGGTGTCCGCGACCACGTGCGGGTCGTGCACGGGGTCGACGACGCCGAGCTGGTCAGGCTGATGGGTTCGGCCGAGGTCGCCTGCGTGCCGAGCCTCTACGAGGGCTTCTCGCTGCCGACCGCCGAGCTGATGGCCACCGCGACTCCGCTTGTCGTCTCCCGGGCCGGCGCGATCCCCGAGGTCGTCGGCCCGGACGGGGTGTGCGCCGACCTGGTCCTGCCCGGCGACGTCGGGGCGCTCGCGCACGCACTCGGCGCCCTCCTC
>JAFMQY010000338.1 GCA_017354415.1 Nocardioides sp. | reverse complement strand
TGCGATCGGGACCGAACCCGCTGGCGTGCCTGGCCGAGGGTGGGACGGGCGTCGCCCGGCCGTGCGATCAGGACGAACCACGAACGGCCGTCCCCCGGCCTGATGCGCCGGTTCTGCGGACGGGAGTCGGGCCGGCGGGCTAAGTCCGGGCAGCGGCACCCCACCCACCGCGCTGAGCACGACCGCGGTGATCGCGACGGCGAACACACCGAGGATCAGGCGAAGCCCTATACGTATCCACCGGTCGCGGCGTCCGCTGGCATCGACGAATACCGGCAAGCGCAGATCCGCGTGCGCGGGTCGTCGACGATGGGTACCCACGACGGACAGTGCAGCACATTTCTCGAGGCCGATCACGCGCCGGGTCTGTGCGCCAGTTCCCTCGGGCCGGGAACGCCCATACTCCGCCTCTAGGGCTCGGTGACGTGATCATCGACAGGATCGCCCGAATGCCGGGCTCACCGCGGTGGCGGTGGCCGGCGAGGAGGACGACCCCTTGCCCGCAATGGGCAGATCACCGCGTACGCGGTCTGGGCGCATGGCGACCAGCCCGGAACGCTCCGGGGTGGTCGCTGTGTGGACACGAGCCCGATGACCCCGCGACGGTCGCGGATTGATCCGAGGCGCCCTAGACGTTCAGCCTTGCGATGACTTGCTCGAACTCCCGGCTGGTGAGGGGACGGGGGCGAAGCGGGGTGCCGTCGGTGCGGATCGCGTCGAGCCGCAGGCTGTAATAACGACGCGGTGACAAGCACTCGGCGTCACCCGCCGTCGGGAGGCAGCGGACCACGACTACGCGGGTCGTGCGCCGCCTCGACTCCTCCGCCGATCAGGAATAGATGACGCTTGCGGTGAACAGGGTGATAGGCATCTTCCTCAGTCTGGCGATCGACGGCATCGAGGACGCCAGCCAGGTCGAGCGGCTCGCCGGACGACGCGTCAAGGAAGTCGAAGAAGACGTCGATACCCACGGCTTGGTCCTCCCGCTTCGGCACTCATCCTGATTGTGCTCGACAGAGCGCGTGGTCTCCCGGTCAGGTCTTGGCGACGTGTCATCGACCGACGCAGGTGGGAGACTGAGCCGTGGCGCCAACCGGACAGCCTGGCCAGCCTCGGGAGCCGATCCAGCGCGCCGTGCAACGGGAGCGCGAGGCGATCGCTTTACACGAGTCCGCGGCGCGACACCTCGAGGAAATGGCAGCACATCTCGAACGACATGCTCCGCACGACAGAGACGAACTCCTCCGGCAGGAAGCGTTCGAGGCGGCCGCTACCGCGCGCATGCGAGCCCAGTCGGCCCGAGACAGGGCGGCGAAGGCCCGCGAGCGGTTACGCGAAGAGGGGTTCGACCCAGATGTCTAACCCGGTGTTCGCGGCCAGGAGATGGGTCAGAAAAAGTCGGAGATCAACTCGCCCGGATAAGTGCCAACCACGCCACCCGCTGCAGGAACTTCTCGCCGGTTAACCACTGCGTCAGAAGCGTGGTCTTGCCGAACCCGGCCGGTGCCGGACGAGAACCAGCCGCGCAGTTGATCAGTGCGTTCGTTGAGCGTCGGGTCGGGCAGCGGAGATGTGAATTCGTGGCCGGCCCCGGCCCCGCTTGAACGCCACTACTCTCCCGTGTTGCACGATCTCACCGCCCCAGACCCCGCACGGTTCGCTGCGCCGCAA
>JAFMQY010000245.1 GCA_017354415.1 Nocardioides sp. | reverse complement strand
TACCGGGCTCTCGCACGCCCGGACCATACCTCGGTGGTTGAGGAGGTCGCTCTGCGACCGTCTCGGAACCACCCGTGAACTAGACCCGGGTGGCTGCGACGACGACTGAGGAGCCGAAGGGTAGGTCGCGGCGACGGAGCCACCGCCGCTCGACCCGGCAGAGGCCGAGCAGCATGCTCGACACCGCGGGGGGAGGGGTCGGAAGCCGTGCCTCGTTGCGACGGGGACGTAGGCGGCGGGCCAGGCGTTCGGCGGCGAACATCGGGAAGGTGGCGCCGAAGATGTGGGTGCAGCGGTCCACGTGGAACCCGGCGCCCTCCAGAGCCCCGACGAGCCGGTCGCGGGTGTAGCGACGATGATGGCCGGCTGCGACGTCGTGGTCGCTCCAGGCCCATTGGTACGCCGGAACCGACAGCAGGAGTCGCCCGCGAGGTGTCAGGACGCGGTGCAGCTCCCCGAGCGCTCCAGACTCGGGCTCGCAGTGCTCGAGCACGTCGAACGCGCTGACCAGGTCGAACGTCGCGTCGCGGAACGGCAGGGCCAAGGCCGAGCCGCAGACGCCCCCGTGTGTGAGGCCTTGCGGGTCGACGTCGAGCGAGACCAGGCGCCCCGCCTCGAGCCAACCGACGGACGGCCCGTCCGCGCTCCCGACGTCGAGCGCCCTCGCCGCCGGGACGCCGTTCCCGATGCTCGCCTCGAGGAGGAACGAGCGGGCCTGGTACCACCAGTACTCGGGCTGCCGGAGCGAGGCGGACCAGGGCTGCCCGGTGGGGGAGAGGCGCATGGGCTACATCATGGGGTACCGGTCCCGACGGACTTACCCTGACCAGGTGAAGACCTGCGACTTCTGCGGGCGAACGGCCGAGGACGCCGAGACCGTGACCTGGGTGACGTCGGTCGAGAACGGCCGTCGCAAGACCTACTGCGACGCCTGCTCCCGCGAGCACCTGCGGGCGATCGAGAGCAAGCTCGACAGCGAGTGGTGGTGAGCAGTCAGGTCGCGCCGGGGGCTAGGCTAAGGGGCCTCCGCCGGCTTCGGGAGGTCGAGCATGGCCGCACCGATCGCGGCGATCGGATACCCGGCCGGGACGACGCTCAGGCGGCGAGACAGGTCGAGCGACGCGAGGAAGGGCGACGAGGCGGCCTGGGCGGCCAGCGCCGCCGCCACATGGACACGGAGCGGCTCGCCCAGATGGGAGACGCCGCCCCCGAGGACGATGGTGTCGGGATCGACGGCGAGAGCCAGGAGCCGCACCGCCTCGGCCACCCCGCCGGCGAACCGGTCGCGGACCGACACCGCCCGCACGTCGCCGTCCTCGGCAGCCGCGAACACGGACTGGGCCGACGCGACGCCTTGCGACGGCCACGCCGCCGCCAGTGCGGAGCCGGACGCGACGGTCTCGAGGCAGCCGCGCTGTCCGCAGCCGCACCGGGCGCCCTCAGGGTCGACGGGGACGTGGCCGATCTCGCCGGCGGCGCCGTGTCCTCCCCGGCGCAGAACGCCGTCGAGCACCAACCCGGCGGCCAGTCCCGTGCCGATGGCGAGATAGACCAGGTCGTCTGAGGCGCTCAGGGCCCTGGCCCCGAGCGCGGCGACGTTGACGTCGTTCTCGACCGCGACCGGGACCCCGATCCGGTCCGCCAGCATGTCTCCGACCGGGAACCAGTCGCCGTCGACCCCCAGGTTGACGGCATGCCGTACGGCGCCGCGCCCGGCGTCGACGAGCCCCGGCATGCCGAGACCCACCATGGTCGGCCGCGCATAGCCTGTCGCTCGACGCAACGTCTCGACCACTCCGGCGGTCGTGGCGATCACGCCTTCCCGCCCCGGCTCGGTGGCGACCCGTTCCTGGGCCAGGACGCTGCCGTCGGGGCCCAGCGCGACGCCGAGCGTCTTGGTCGCGCCGACGTCCAGGCCGACCGTCAGTGGCTCGGTCATCGGTCCCACCCTGCCGCTCGCAGAACCTCGGACACGGCGGCCACCATCGGGCGGGAGAAGCCGTGGGTGCGGAGCCGGGGCGCGGGACCTTCGTAGTGGCCCGGCCATCCCCACTCCACCAGAACCACGGGCCGGGCGCGGTCGAGCAGGCGGGCCACGAGCGAGGCGATGTCCGGATGGCGATGTGCGTCGCGCACCTGCAGGACCACCGGCCCGGTGCCGGGGACGTCGTCCGCACCGGGTGTGACCGCCAGGTCTGACGGCATGCCCCACGGCACGTCGCCGATCGCGATCGACGCGCGGGTCGTCACCCGGACGACGGTGGCGCCGGCCAGATCGGGAAGCGGGCCGTCGACCTCGAGCGCGCGTCGTGCACCGGCGAGCTGCGCTGCGTCGTCGACGGAATCAGCTGGAGAGGTCGTCGAGAGTGGCGGAAGCAGGTCGAGCCTGGCCGCGGCATCGCGCAGGCGCTCCTCGGCAAGGCGACCCGCGCGTACGGCGTCCACCACGCCGCGCTGGATGTCACGCACCAGTACGGGGTCGGTGGAGCCACCGAGGCAGAGCAGGTCGGCGCCGGCGTCGAGCGCGAGCACGGCGGCATCCGGGATGGAGCGGGTGCCGGACACGCCCGCCATGTCGAGTGCGTCGGTGACGATCACGCCGTCGAAGGCGAGTCGCTCGCGCAGCATCCCCAGCACCCCTCGGCTGAGGGTAGCCGGGAGGGTCGGGTCGAGCGCGGGAGTCAGCAGGTGGGACGTCATCACCGCGCGCGTGCCGCACGCCACCGCTGCCGCGAAGGGCACCAGCTCGCGCTCGGTCAGGGTCGTCAGGTCGGCGGTGACCGTCGGGAGCTCGAGATGACTGTCCGCGGCAGTGTCGCCGTGGCCCGGGAAGTGTTTGACGCACCCCGCGACGCCGGTGGATTGCAGACCCGTGACCCAGGCGGCCACGTGACGGGCGGCGCGGTCGGGGTCGGACCCGAAGCTGCGAGTGGGGATCACGCTCGACCTGGCCCCGGTCGCGGACGTCAACACCAACGCCGCGAACCCGGTCATCGGCACCACTCCGAGCGCCGCGGCCCCGAGCACGGGACTTCCGCCGGCCGCATGGAGCCGGGTCACATCCCCACCCTCCTCGTCGACGGCGATGACCGCCCCCGGCGCGAGATCGCGGATGGTCTGGGTGAGACCGGCCACAGCGTCGGGACCCGCCTCGGTGTTGGTCCCGAAGAGGCAGAGCCCGCCCAGGCCCTCGGCGAACAGCGCACGGGCATCGTCGTCGAGCGTGCGTCCGGGGAAGCCCGGCAGCTGCACGCGCAGCGCGAGCGTCGCGAGATCCGTCACCCCTTCACCGCGCCCGCGGTCAGGCCGGCTGCCATCCGGCCCTGGACGAGGAGGAAGAAGATCACGACCGGTACGGCGATCAGGGTCGAGCCGGCCATCACGCCACCCCAGTCGGTGCCACGGTTGACGGTGGTGAACGAGCTCAGCCACACCGGGAGGGTCTGGTGGTCCTGCTGGGTCATCACCACGACGGCCAGGGTGAACTCGTTCCAGGCTTGGATGAAGCCGAAGACGCCGGTGCCGATCAGTCCGGGAGCGAGCAGGGGGAAGGTGATCCGGAGGAACGCCTGGAACCGCGAGCAGCCGTCCATCATCGCCGCCTCCTCGAGCTCGAAGGGAACTCCGGCGACGAAGCCACGCAGGGTCCAGATCGTGAAGGGCAGCACGGTCGCGACGTACACGAGCGTGAGTCCGGCGACTGAGTTGAGCAGGTTCAGGCTGCCGAGGAGCTTGTATTGCGAGATGAACAGCCCCTCGACCGGGATCATCTGGATCACCAGCAGCGCGATGATGAAGGAGCGGCGCCCGCGGAACCGGAACCGCGAGATGGCGAGCGCGGCCAGGAACGCGAACACGAGGGCGAAGGCCACGGTGAGCAGGGTGACGGAGAGGCTGACCCGCAAGGCGTCGAGGAACTCGCTGCCGGTGAAGACGGTCCGGTAGTTGTCGAGCGTCCCGTGGAGCGGGAACCAGGTCGGCGTGGCCGAGCGGATCTTGTTGCGGGGGAGCAGGGAGCTGTTGACCATCCAGTAGACGGGGAAGACGCTCAGCAGGAAGGCGGCCACGCCCGCGGCGTCGGCCAGCAGCCGGAGGCTGCGGCTGGGCGGTCGGGGCATCAGTCCTCCTCCTCGTGTCGGAGCATGGCGCGGACGTACGGCGCGGTCAGCAGCACGGTGAGAACGAGCATGAACATGGCCACTGCCGAGGCCATCCCGAAGTCGCCGCCACCGATGCCGAGTCGGTAGATGTAGGTGCCGAGCAGGTTGGTGTCGCGGGTGGTGCCACCGGCCTTCTGGAGCACGAAGACCTGGGTGAACACCCGCAGGTCCCAGATCACCTGGAGGAGGGCCACCACCAGGAGCACCGGCCGCACCGTCGGCACGATGACCGCCCAGAGCCGCTGCCACGGGCCGGCGCCGTCGATCTCCGCCGCCTCGATCAGGTCCTCGGGGACCTGGGTGAGCGCGGCGTACAACGTGAACGCGACGAACGGCACGCTCATCCAGACCACGATCACCGTGGCCACGAAGAAGAACGAGAGCGGGTGGAGCAGCCAGGGGTGCCCGGTGTGGTCGCTGCCGAGCTGGGTCAGCACGTGGTTGATCACGCCGTACTGGGTGTCGAACAGCCACTGCCACACGGTCAGGGCGGCCACCACGGGCATGGCCCACGCCAGCAGCAGCCCGCTCTGCACCAGCAGCCGGACGGGACGCGACATGTGGCGCATCAAGAGAGCGAGACCGGCGCCGATGCTGAGGGTGAGGGCGGCGTTGACCAGGCAGAACACGAGGGACCGCAGGACCACCGTCCACAGGTACGGATCGGTGACCAGGTCCCGGTAGTTGCGCAGGCCGACCCAGTCCGGCGGCTTGCCGAACTGCTGGGCGAGCCCGAAGTCCTGGAAGGAGAGCACGACCTGGCGCACGAGCGGATATCCCAGCGCCAGGGCCAGCGCCGCGGTCGCGGGCAGTACCAGGCCGACCGGCATCGACGACCGGCGACGCCGGGTGGGCCTGGTGGCCTCCGTCGTCTCGGCGGTCCGGGTGGTCCGG
>JAFMQY010000115.1 GCA_017354415.1 Nocardioides sp. | reverse complement strand
CCTTCAGCGCGCCGGCCTCGATCAGGTGGTCGAGGTGGCGGCGTACGGCGGCCGGGGTCAGGTCGAGCCGGACCGCCAGGTCGGCGGCCGTCGAGGGCCCGTCGACCAGGATCGACCGGACCACGCGCTCACGCGTGGACTGGTCGCCGGTCACCGGGTCACCGGTCCGCTCGAATTCCACAACATCAGTGTGCCTTTAATGGGGCGGACGCTTCAAGTAAGGGTCGCCTAACCCGGACCCCACCTCCGTTTCCGCCTTACCTCCGCTTCCGCCCGAGCTCATCCGCGCGACGTCATCCTCGTGGCCGATTCGGGCCAGAGCGCGTATCCGGTCCGGGCCGGGGTCCTCCTGCGTGACGGGTGCGGCGGGGGTTCCGCACCACCACTAGGAGGAAACACCATGAAGTTCTTCAGGAGCGGCAGCTATGCCACAGTCGCGTCGACCGCGGCGCTGGTCGTGGCGCTCGGGGGCACGTCGTACGCCGCTGCGCTGGTCACGAGCGCGAACATCAAGGACGGGACGATCCAGACCAGGGACATCAACCAGGCCGCCCGCATCTCCGTCAAGCAGGTCCGCAACGACAACAGCACCGACCTGAGCGGCTCGACCAAGACGGTGCTGACGGCCACTGTGAAGCC
The DNA here is from genome assembly GCA_017354415.1 of Nocardioides sp. Classification (GTDB taxonomy): domain Bacteria; phylum Actinomycetota; class Actinomycetes; order Propionibacteriales; family Nocardioidaceae; genus Nocardioides. The sequence continues at coordinate 11,661 of JAFMQY010000115.1, read as the reverse complement.
GGGCAGCTACCTCGTCACGGCGAAGGCCGGAACCTATTCGAACACCACCTCGCCGTACGTCGAGTGCTGGCTGGTCGGGCCCGGCGGCAACACCCTCGACTACAGCGACTGGTACCTGGCCGGCCAGCAAGGCTACGGCGAGGTCTCGAACGAGGGCGTTCTCACCACGAACAGCACGACCACCGTCCAGCTGGACTGCTACGGCACCGGCTCGGGGGTGTACAGCAAGAAGCTGGACATCACCCGCGTGGCCGGCATCGCCGACCTGACCGGCCCGAACGTCTCCAAGGCGCCGCTGCCCCACAGGCTCGCGACCAGGCACTGACCGGAGGTCGCCGTCGAAGCACGGTGCGAGCGAACGGGCGCGACGGCCTCGTCCCACCGGGCGGGGCCGTCGTTGCTGGTCATCCCCAGCCGCGGGCATCGATAACGGAGACTCTCCCCGGTTGCCGTAGGGTTGAGGGCATGCCGGGATCGATCCTTGGAACCGAGGTCCGCCGCGTCGAGGACCGTGAGCTCCTGCTCGGGCAGGGCTCGTTCGTGGACAACCTGAACAGTGTGGGCGTCGCCCACGCCGTCTTCGTCCGGAGTCCCTTCGCCCACGCGCGGATCACCGGCCTCGACACCACCGAGGCTGCGGCCGCGGAAGGCGTGCTCGCCGTCTACACCGCCGACGACCTCGGCCGGGCGCCGCTGTCCGGGTTCGCCGACGTCAACAAGCAGGCGCCCCGGTCGGCCCTCGCGGTCGACAAGGTGCGCTACGTCGGCGATCCGGTCGCTCTGGTCGTGGCCGAGACGCGGGCCCAGGCGGTGGACGCGGCGGAGCTGGTCGACGTCGACTACGACGATCTGCCGGCGGTCATCGACATCGAGGAGGCGCTGGCCGAGGGTGCGCCGCTGCAGTTCGAGGCGATCGGCTCCAACATCGCCACCCAGCGTGCCGCCAAGGAGACCTCCGACGTCCTCGACGACGCCGAACACGTGACCCGGGTGCGGATGGTCAACCAGCGGATCGCCGTCGCCCCGATCGAGGGCAACGCGATCCTGGTCCGCCCGACCGACGACGGCATCGAGGCCTGGGTGTCGACCCAGCATCCGCACATGGCCAAGAACCTTCTCGCGCAGGCGATCGGTGTCGAGGCCGACCACGTCCGGATCGTGGCGCCCCACGTCGGCGGCGCGTTCGGCGGCAAGGCCGGCACCAGCTCCGACCACGCGGCCATCGCCCTGGCCGCCCGGAAGCTGGGCGCGCCGGTCAAGTGGGTCGAGACCCGGAGCGAGGCGATGCTCTCGATGCAGGGACGCGGCCAGGTCCAGTACGCCGAGCTCGGCCTCAAGCGGGACGGCACCATCACCGGCTTGAGGATGCGGGTGCTCGGCGAGTGCGGCGCCTACGCCGGCTTCGGGGGCGCCCTGGCGGTGGGACCGACGTACCTCATGGCCCAGGGGCCGTACGTCGTGCCGCGGCTGCGCTTCGACGGCCTCGGCGTGATGACGAACACGGCACCCAACGGCGCCTTCCGTGGCGCCGGCCGGCCGGAGGCTGCTGCGGCCATCGACCGGGTGCTCGACATCGCCGCCCTCGAGCTCGGGATCGCCCCGGAGGAGATCCGCCGGCGCAACCTGATCCCGAAGGACGCGTTCCCGTTCACGACGCGCACCGGCGTGACCTACGACAACGGCGACTACGAGCTTCCTCTCCAGGAGGCGCTCCGGATCGCAGACATCGACGCCACCCGCGCCGAGCAGCGGCGCCGGATCGAGGCCGGCGAGACCCGGCTGCTCGGCATCGGCATCGCGACGTACGTCGAGATCACCGGTTTCGGCGGGTCGGAGTTCGGCTCCGTGCAGATCCACGAGGACGGGTCAGCCACGGTGATGTCCGGCACCTCGGCCCACGGCCAGGGGCACGCGACGTCGTTCTCGATGATCGTCTCGAACACCCTCGGCATCCCCTTGGAGCGGATCACCTATCGCCAGTCCGACACCGCCATGGTCCGGTCCGGGGGCGGCACCGGCGGCTCGCGCTCCCTCCAGCTGGGGGGCAACGCCGTCAGCAAGGCGGCCGACGAGACCCGCGAGCAGGCGATCGCGGTGGCCGCCCGGATGCTCGAGGCCAGCACGGAGGACGTCGTCCTCGACGACGACGGTTTCGGCGTGGCAGGCGTCCCCGGCACCAAGATCAGCTGGGTCGAGCTCGCGGCGTACGCCCACGAGCACGACGGCGGTCTCGGCGTCGACACCGACTTCACCCAGGACGGCGCGACGTTCCCGTTCGGTGCCCACGTCTCGATCGTCGAGGTGGACACCGACACCGGTCGGGTGACGCCGCTGCGGCACGTGCTCGTCGACGACTGCGGCCGCATCGTCAACCCCCTGATCGTGGCCGGTCAGCAGCACGGCGGCGCGATCCAGGGGATCAGCCAGGCGCTGTGGGAGGAGATGCTGTACGACGAGCAGGGCACGCCGATCACGAGCAGCTTCGCCGACTACGGGATCCCCACGGCCGCCGACGGGATCATGCTCGAGTCGTCGAACACCGAGACGCCCACGCCGGTGAACCCGATCGGCGCCAAGGGCATCGGCGAGTCGGCGACGATCGGCGCGACGCCCGCGGTCCAGAACGCCGTGGTCGACGCGCTCAAGCACCTCGGCGTCAAACACATCGACCTGCCGTGCACCGCGTCGCGGGTCTGGCGCGAGATCCAGAACCCCCGCTCCGACGTGTGGCGGGAGCCGCCCGAGGTGTTCGACCGCCTCACGAGTGGCGATGACGAGCCCGACATCGTCGAAGCCTGACCAGATCCCTACACTTGGCGCGTGTCAGCGCCTCCCCCCGAGGCTCCCGCGAGCCCGGCCGTCGAGATCGACGGGCTGGTCATGCGGTACGGCGAGAAGGTCGCCGTCGACGGGCTGTCGCTGACTGTCGACCGGGCGTCGATCACCGCGGTGCTCGGCCCGAACGGAGCGGGGAAGACGACGACGCTCGAGACCGCCGAGGGCTACCGCTCACCGCACCGCGGCACGGTGCGCGTGCTGGACCTCGACCCGATCCGCGACCGCCGGGCCCTGCTCCCCCGGATCGGCGTGATGCTCCAGGGTGGCGGCGCGTGGAGCGGGGTCCGTGCCGACGAGATGCTCCGCCACGTCGCCAGGCTGCACGCCCATCCCCTGGACCTGGACGCGCTCTCCGACCGGCTCGGCCTGGCCGACTGCGGCCGCACGCCGTACCGTCGCCTCTCCGGCGGCCAGCAGCAGCGCCTCGGACTGGCGATGGCGGTCGTCGGCCGACCCGAGATCGTGTTCGTGGACGAGCCGACCGCAGGGATGGATCCCGCGGCCCGTCGTACGACGTGGGAGCTGCTCGCCGAGCTTCGCGACGCCGGCGTCACCGTCGTACTCACCACGCACTACATGGAGGAGGCCGAGCGCCTCGCCGACCGGATCCACATCATCGACCACGGCCGGCTGATCGCCAGCGGGACGCCGCTCGAGCTCACCCGGGGGGGTCATGCGGCGACGATCCGGCTGGTGGTGACCACTCCATTCCCCGCGGACGCGCCCGAGTCGTTGCGCCGTTCGCTCGGCGACCGGGTCGAGGTCACGCTGCTCGACGCGGTGAGCATCGTCGTCACCGGACCCGCCGATGCGTCCAGCCTCGCCGTGGTCTCCCGCTGGTGCGAGGACAACGACGTGCTGCCGGAGTCGCTCACGCTGGGGCAGCGCACCCTCGAGGACGTGTTCCTCGAGCTCACCGGAAGGGAGCTGGCGACATGAGCCCGGGCGGTGGCGTCGACAGGCTCGGCCGACGCGAGGAGATGGACTTCTCCCCGCGGCCCGGGCCGGCGCCCTTCCCGCGGATGGTCGCCGCCCAGGCGGCCATGGAGGCGCGGCTGATGCTGCGCAACGGCGAGCAGCTGCTGCTCGCCGTCGTGATCCCCGTGATCGTGCTGGTCGGCGGCGTGAGCGGCGCTCACCATGTCGGCTTCCACTTCACCCACCGGGCCGTGGACGTGTTCACGCCAGGCGTGCTGGCCCTGGCGGTGATGTCGACCTCGTTCACGTCGCTGGCGATCGCGACCGGGTTCGAGCGTCGGTACGGCGTGATCAAGCGGCTCGGCTCGTCCCCGCTCCCCCGCTCCGGGCTGCTCGCCGGCAAGGTCCTGGCCCTGCTCCTGGTCGAGGCCCTGCAGATCGCGGTGCTCGTCGTCGTTGCCGTGATCCTGGACTGGCAGCCGGCGACCGGCGCCCTCGGAGGCGCGGTGCCGGCGATCGTGGTCGGCACGGGAGCCTTCGCCTCGCTCGGGCTCTTCGTCGCCGGCGTCCTCCGCGCGGAGGCCACGCTCGCGGCGGCCAACCTGATCTACGTCCTCCTGCTGGCGGCCGGCGCAGTCGTGCTGCCGAGCTCGTCGTACGGCGCGTTCGGGCACGTCACCACCTGGCTGCCCTCCGGCGCTCTCGGTGACGCGATGCGGCAGGCGTGCCTGCACGGCACGGTCGCCTGGCGTGACCTCGGTGTGCTGGTGCTCTGGGCTGCGATCGGCACCGTCCTCACGGCGAGGACGTTCCGATGGGAGTGATTGTCTGGCTGAGGAGGTTCGCGTGGGCGACGCTGGTGGCGAACATCCTCCTGATCGTCACCGGCGGCGCGGTGCGGCTCACCGGCTCCGGCCTCGGCTGCCCCACCTGGCCACGCTGCACCGACTCGTCGTTCACCCCGCACGAGGCGATGGGGGTCCACCAGCTCATCGAGTTCGGGAACCGTCTGCTCACCTTCGTGCTCGTCGCCATCGCAGTCGCCACCTTCGTCGCCGCCCGCCAGGCCGCACGCCAGCTGGATCGGCCCGACCTGCTGCGGATCGCCGTCGTGCTGGCCCTGGCGATCCCGGCGCAGGCGGTGCTCGGCGGGATCACCGTGCTCACCGACCTCAACCCGTGGGTGGTGTCGCTGCATCTGGTGCTGTCGCTCGCGATCGTCTCCGTGGCCGTGCTGTTCCTGCACCGCCTCGATCACCCGCCCGGCCCGCTCGCCAGGGGGGTCGCGCCGACGCTGGCGTGGACGACGTACGCCGTCACCTGGGTGGTCCTCTACGCCGGCACCGTGGTGACCGGCTCGGGACCCCACGCCGGGGATGCCAGCTCCCCGCGCAACGGCCTCGACCCGCTCCAGGTCAGCCAGTTCCACGCGGACCTCGTCTTCCTGCTCGTCGGCCTCACGGTGGGGCTGTGGTTCGTGGTCCGCGCGACGTGTGGCGACGTCCGCCCCATGGTGGCGCTGGGGGCGGTCGAAGTGCTCCAGGCGGGAATCGGCTTCCTCCAGTACTTCGCCGGCCTGCCGATCGCTGTCGTGATGGTCCACATGCTGGGTGCAGGGCTGGTGACGGCCGCGGCGACCTGGGTGCTCGTCTCGCAGGTGCTCCGCGAGCCCGGCATCCGACCCGTGGCCCATAAGGGTCTAGGAACACGCGTCTCTCGCGGTTAACATTTCTTGAACCGTCGGCGACAAGCCGCCTCGAGATCTCCTGTGACCGGAATCCCAGGAGTGTCGGGTGGCCTGTCGTTGTCTTGTGGGGGACGCGTGGGGGCGCGTTGACAACTGGGGGGACGATGGGTGTGAGTCGACCGGAGCGCGAACCGGGTGACCAGGACCAGTGGCGGTCCTTGCTGCACGACATGCAGCAGTACGTCGCCACCGGCATGTTGCTGTGCGACGACGAGGACGTGCTCGTCGAGGATGACCTGCGGGCGCGCCTGCGCACCGGGAGGATGCTGTTCAACCAGCTCTCCGCCATGGTCGGGGGCGAGACAGTCGCGTCTCCCGCGCACGTCAGGATCGACGTCGGCGACCTGGTGGACGAGGCCGTGGAGATCTTCCGCCACGGCCATCCCGAACTCCACATCCGGGTCACGTACGACGACGCGCTGATCTGCGAGGTCGAGCGCGAGAGCCTTCACCGCGCGGTGACGAACCTGCTGGAGAACGCGGCCCGGGCCGCCGGCCGCGGCGGTCGGGTGACCGTCGGGGCCTTCGCGGACGGAGGCTACGTGCGGGTGGAGGTCGCCGACGACGGGCGTGGCTTCGGCCAGATCCCCCGGGGAAGCGGCCGGGGCCTGAGCAGCGTCAGCGAGCTCGTGAGGTCGGCTCGCGGCCGGATCGAGATCCACAGCGGTCACGACACCGGTACCCGCGTCGTCCTGGTCCTGCCGCGCCCGACGAAGGACTCGCTCCGATGAGGGTGGTGGCGTGTGACGACCACACGATGTTCCTGGACGCGTTCTCCTGGGCGCTGGCGCGGCGCAACCACGACGTCGTGGGCACGGCCAGCGAGCTGCACGAGGTCGCCCCACTGGTCGATAAGGCGCGTCCGGAGGCGTGCCTCCTCGACCTGTGGTTCGGCGGCGTACAGAGCCTCGACGTCGCTCGGTCGCTGCGCGAACGACACCCGGAGCTCCTGATCGTCCTCCTGACCGGTGACGCCGCGCCCGAGGCCCTGGCCGCCCTCGATGACGGCACGGTGCACGCGGTCGCGCACAAGACCTGGAACCTCGAGCTCATCGATGAGACGCTCACCCGGGTCGCCTCCGGCGTGGCCGTCCGGCGACTCCTGGCCATGCCGCGGGAGCGCGAGCCTGCGGGGACGCGACCGGCCGCGCCGACGGGCCAGACGCCGGCCCTGACCTCCCGGGAGCACGAGGTGCTCGAGCTCATGGCCTCCGGCGCGTCCACCACCGAGATCCGGCGCCAGCTCGGCGTGACCGAGCACACCGTGCGCAGTCATGTGCGCAACGTCCTGGCGAAGCTGGGCGCGCACACCAGGGTCGAGGCCGTGCACCGCGCGCTCGAGGTGGGACTCGCCTGCGGGGCCGGCCGGTGACCCGCCCGTGACCACCGCGGTCGCGACTGAGCCCCGGCTCGAGGGCGTCGACATCCTCGTGGTCGACGACCACCGGGTCTTCGGAGAGGTCCTGGCCATGCGGCTCGAGGCGGAGGCCCGGGTCAGGACGGTCGCGGTCGCGGGCTCGCTCGCCGACGCTCGGTCTCGACTCCCGACACTCGGTGGAGGGCTGATCCTCCTGGACTATCACCTGGGGGAGGAGAACGGTCTCGACCTCCTCGACGACGTCGCCCGTTCGGACCCGCGCCCGACGGTCGTCGTCGTGTCCATGAGCAGGGACCCCGACAAGATCGTCAGGGCGCTGCAGGCCGGCGCCGATGCCTGGCTGCTGAAGGCCGAGGGCTACCGGGCCCTCGTCGAGGTCGCCGTCGACGCGCGCAACGAGGTCATGACGATCCCGAGCCGGTCCCTGCGCGAGGTGGTCCAGCGGCTGCTCAGCAAAGCCGCGGACGAACGCCGGCCGGAGAGCTTCCTGGACTCCCTCTCCTCGCGGCAGCTCGACATCCTGCGGCTCCTGGCGGCAGCCGTCCCGCGAGACCAGATCGCCAAGCGGCTCTACATCTCCCCCAACACCGTGCGCACCCACGTGCAGCACCTCCACAAGCGAGCCGGCGTCCACTCGACCGTGGCGCTGGTCGCCCGCGCACGCGAGGCCGGGCTCGAGGCCTAGTCCCACCCAAGCCCACGGTTCGAAGCGCCTGCTGCGCACACACGCGTCGCGCATCCTGTGTGGAACGGGGCCGTGTGCCCGGGGACCTCGGCCCTTGTCCCTTGGTCCCACGGGGTCGAGTCCTTGCTCCCTGCTCCCTCGGAGGCGGCGACCCTAGCCTCGAACTGCCGCCCATGGGCCGCCCAGGTGCATGCGCGGCGTTCACATGGGGAGGCAAGGCATGGGGGTTCAGGAATGTCTCGCCGCTGCCTCCCACGAAGTGCGTAGGAGTTCTCGTCATCCCGGGCGATGCCCGTGGGTCCGAGCACTCCTAATCTCGACGAAGGTTTGAACCACCTGGGGGGACAATGGTTCTGGGGGAAGACGTCCGCGCTGCGCGGACGACGGCTGTCCCGTTCGCGGACTGCTGGATCACACCGGCCGCACGTGACGCGGCCGCGCAGGTCCTCGCGTCCGGATGGGTGACGTCCGGTCCACTGGTCGGGCTGTTCGAGTCGTCGTTCGCCGCGACGGTCGGCGCTGCCCACGCGGTCGCCGTGTCCTCGTGCACCGCGGGCATCGAGCTGGCACTGCGGTCCCTGCGGCTGCCTGCGGGAGCTCCGGTGCTCACCTCGACGCTCACGTTCTGCGGCGCGGTGCAGGCGATCCACCACGCCGGGCTGCAGCCGGTGCTCGTCGACGTCGACAAGGTCACCGGTCTGACGACGCCCGAGACCGTGGCGCGGGCCTGCCGCACGGTACGGCCTGCGGCGATGGTCGTCGTGCACTGGGCCGGTGACCCGGTCGACGTCGCGGAGCTCGCCGCGGCAGCCGGGCTCACCCCGGACCGCGTGGTCGAGGACGCCGCTCACGCGGTCGGCACGTGGCAAGGAGGAGTGCCGGTGGGGTCGGGCTCCGCGGTGTGCTTCAGCTTCTACGCCACCAAGAACCTCCCGATCGGCGAGGGCGGCATGGTCACCACGGACGACCTCGACCGCGCCGCCTGGATGCGGACCACCCGGCTGCACGGCATGACGGCCGACGCATGGCGGCGGTACCTCCCCGGAGGGAGCTGGCGGTACGACGTCGAGGAAGCCGGGCTGAAGGCCAACCTCACCGACCTCCAGGCCGCGATCGGCCACGCGCAGCTCGCATCCCTGCCCGACTGGCAGGCCCGACGGCACGAGATCGCCGCGCGGTACGACGCCGCCCTGGCCGAGCTTCCGGGGGTCGGCCTCCCGCACCGTCCGATGCCGGCCGAGGGGGTCCACGCCTGGCACCTGTACCCCGTGCGGATCGATGGAGGCCACCGGGACCACGTCCAGGCGCAGCTGGCCGCTCGCGAGATCTCGACCTCGGTCCACTTCATCCCGGTCCACCACCTCAGCTACTTCAGGACGTCATGCGTCCTGCCCGAGGACGGGCTCCCCGGTGCGGACCGGATCTTCGAGCAGCTGATCTCGCTCCCGATCTACCCCCGTCTGCGGGACGACCAGGTGGACGCCACCTGCGACGCCCTTGCCGACGCCGTCCGTTCAGCGCGCGGAGGAGAGCCATGTCCGTCACTCTGACCAGTCCGGTCGACCAGCCGATTCCCACCGAGGGCCTGCGCACCATCGTCATCGGTGCCGGAGAGGCAGGCCGCGCGCTGAGCCGCGACCTCCAGCGAGTCACGTCGTTCGGGCTCACCCCCGTCTGCTTCCTCGACGACGACGAGGCGAAACAGGGCCGCACCGTCGCCGGCCTGCCCGTGCTGGGGATGCTCGACCGGCTCGAGGAGGTCATCGACGCCACCCACGCCGATGTGGTCGTCGTGGCGATCCCCTCCATGCCGACGAGCAAGGTCCGCGAGGTCGGACGCCGCTGCGCCGCTCGCGGGGTCTCGGTGCGCCACCTGCCGCCGTTCCTGGCGGCGCTCCAGCGCGACGTGGCGGGCACCGACATGCGCGCCCTCCAGATCGGGCCCCTGATCGGACGGCCGGAGATCCACGTGACCAGCCCTGGCGTCTGCGACGTGATCACGGGCAAGCGCGTGCTCATCACCGGTGCCGGCGGATCGATCGGCAGCGAGCTGTGCCGCCAGGTGGCCGCGTTCGGTCCCGAGGAGCTGGTCATGCTCGACCACGACGAGTCGAACCTGCACCGGCTCCAGCTCGACGTCTGGGGCCAGGGACTCCTCGACAACGACTCGGTGGTGGTCGCGGACATCCGTGACCGCGAGCGGCTGCACCACGTGTTCCGGGAGCACCGCCCTCAGATCGTCTTCCACGCCGCAGCCCTGAAGCACCTGCCGATCCTCGAGCACCACCCGTGCGAGGGGGTGAAGTCGAACGTCGGCGGCACCGAGAACCTCGTCGAGGTCGCACTCGCGCACGACGTCGAGCGCTTCGTCCTCATCTCCACCGACAAGGCCGCCAACCCGACGTCGGTACTGGGAGCCACCAAGCGGCTCGCGGAGCTGGTCCTCGGCGCCCACAGCGGTACGCCGACGCTCATGTGCGCGGTCCGGTTCGGCAACGTGCTGGGCAGCCGCGGATCGCTCCTTCACGTCGTACGGGAGCAGCTGGCCAGCGGGTCGGCGGTCACCGTGACCCATCCCGAGGTGACCCGGTTCTTCATGACGATCGAAGAGGCCGTGGGCCTGGTCCTCGAGGCGGCACGGATGGCCGACGGCGACTCGACCTACGTCCTCGACATGGGCCAGCCCGTGCGGATCGTCGAGCTGGTCGAGAGCTTCGCCCGGCTGCTCAACGTCCGCGAGGTGGAGTTCGAGTTCACCGGCCTGCGCCCCGGCGAGAAGCTCAACGAGGAGCTCTTCAGCTCCGGTGAGAGCCCGCAGCCGTCCGCGCACCACCGCATCTCCCGGACCAGTCCCGTGCGTCCGGGTGCGGGCTTCCGAGCCCGCCTCGCGGAGCTCTACGACTCCGCCATGCACAACCGGCCCGACGAGGTCATCCAGCACCTCCAGAAGCTCGTGCCGGAGTACCGCCCCACCCGCCCCGCCGCGGCCACGGTTGCCGGCCCCGGCATCTATCCCGACGACTTCTGAGAGCCCATGACAACACCCACATACGTCCGCGTCCTCGGGGGGAACCCGGTGCCCCCAACCGTGTTCGATGACGCCAGTCTCCTCCCGGCCGGCCTGGAAACCCTGGAGACGCTCGATCATCACCTCGAGGGCGCGGATCTTGCTGCACCACCGGTCGTGCTGCCCGACTTCCATCACAAGTCGAAGATGGAGCTGCCGTCCAGCGTGGCGGTCGCCACCCGCGGGACCGTCCGCCCCGACCTCACCGGCTCGTCGGTGAACTGCGGGATGGCGCTGATCTCCGTGGACGCGGAGGTGCCGCACGAGCGGGCGGTCGACGCGTTCATGCGCGCGGTGCGCGAGCGCTACCCCTACCCCACGCGCGGTGCCAAGGAGCTGACCGGCAAGGAGGTGCGGCAGGCTGCCATGCGCGGCGCCGAGTTCGCCGTCGAGCGCTGGGAGACCCCGCCGGAGGACCTCGAACGGATCGAGGAGGAGGGCCGACTCGACCTCGAGCTCTACGGCGGCGCCGACCGCCTGGACCGGGAGCTGCCGGAGCTGGCCGTCCAGCTGGCCCGGTTCCGGTTCGGGACCGTCGGGCCCAGCAACCACTTCGTGGAGCTGCAGCAGGTCGAGGAGGTGTTCGACCAGGAGCGCGCGTCCCTGCTCGGCGTCCGGGAGGGCCAGCTGACCATCCAGTACCACGGTGGCGGCGGGGTCCTGGCCGGCGAGCTGGGCCGGCTCTTCTTCCGGCGCAAGGACTACCCGCGGCAGATCAAGGCGGTCAACGCCGTGCTGAAGCCGTGGTTCCACCTGCGCTCACCTGGCACGCTCGCCACGCTCCGTCAGCGGCTGGCTCTCTACTTCAACGACGGATGCACGCCGCTCGAGATCGAGAGCCCGGAGGGTCGGCGCCTGATGCTGGCCAACGCCGCGGCGATGAACTACGGCTTCGCGTTCCGGATGTCCACCTACTCCTCGCTCCGCCGCCTGGCGACCCAGTGCTTCGGCGGAGCGGACAGCCGGCTGGTCGTCGACTCGCCGCACAACAGCATCTACGAGGAGCCCGTCGCCGGCGGCCGTGGGGG
>JAFMQY010000114.1 GCA_017354415.1 Nocardioides sp. | reverse complement strand
GGGAACTGTTCTATGTCCCCCATCCCCAGCCCCACAAGGGGTTCCGGCACATTTCTTTCACATACTTCGAGTTCCGGCGTGTCCTCCACAGAACCGCCCCCACTCCTCCACAGACGGACCTCGGCTCTCCACAACAAGCTCCCCCAGCTGTGGACGAGCCGGGTCCTAGGACGTGTCGCGGGCGCGCTCGAAGGCTGCGGCGACGTCCAGGAGCCGGCGGTCGGCGCCGAACGGTGCAACCACCTGCACGCCGACCGGCAGACCGTCGGCCGTCTCGCCGGCGGGCACCGAGATCGCCGGGCACCCGGTGACCGTGATCAGGTACGACGATCGCATCCAGTCCAGGTAGGTCTCCATCGGCCGGCCGTTGATGTCGTGCGGGTACTCCTGGTCGGCCGGGAACGGCGGCACTTGCGAGGTCGGCAGCACCAGCACGTCGTACGACGTGAAGAACCGGCGCATGCGTTCGGCGAGGACGGTCCGCTCGGCGAAGCCCCGCGCGACGTCACCCCCGGTGAGCGACCCCCCCGCCCGGATGTTGTCGGCGAGCGACGACTTGAAGGCGTCGGGGTGAGCCGCCAGCAGGTCGCCGAACGACGCCTGGAAGTGCCAGGCGCGCAGGGTGCGGAAGGTGTCGTCCCCCTCGCGCAGGTCGGGACACGCCTGCTCCACGGCCGCCCCGGCGGACGCGAACCGCGCCCCTGCGTCCTCGACCACTCGGCGTACCGCGGCGTCGACCTCGAGCAACCCGCCCAGGTCGACGCTCAGTGCGACCCGCAGGCCGGCCAGGTCGCCGGCGAGCGGCGGAGCGAACGCCGATCCGGGTTCGCCGAGCGCTGTCGGCACCCGCGGGTCGGGTCCGGCGATCACGGACAGCAACAGGGCCAGGTCGTCGACGTTCCGGGCCAGCGGCCCGCCGGTGGAGGTCGTCTCCCAGAGGTTGTCGGTCGGCCAGGTCGGAACCCGTCCCAGTGAAGGTCGCATCCCGACCACGCCGCAGAAGGATGCCGGGTTGCGCAGCGAGCCGCCCATGTCCGAGCCGTCGGCCACGGGCACCATGCCGGCCCGGAGCGCGCACGCCGCACCGCCGCTCGACCCGCCGGCCGACCGGGTCGGGTCCACCGGGTTCAGGGTGGTGCCGAACACGGTGTTGAAGGTGTGCGACCCGGTGGCGAACTCCGGCACGTTCGTCTTCCCGATCGGCACCGCTCCGGCCATCCGGATGCGCTCCACGATGAGGTCATCGGTGTCGGAGACGTGCTCGGCGTACAGCGGCGAGCCGTACGTCGTACGCCACCCCGCGACGTCGTGGGTGTCCTTGAACGCGAACGGAAGGCCGTGCAAGGGCCCGACCTCATCGCCGTGGGCCGTCGCCGCGTCGGCGGCTCGGGCACCCGCCCGCGCCCGCTCCTCGTCGAGCGAGACGATCGCGTTCAGCTGCGGGTTGCGCTCCGCGATCCGAGCCAGGTGGAGCTCCAGCAGTTCGCGCGCCGAGATCTCTCGTGATCGGATCGCGGCCGCCATCTCGCGGGCAGTCGAGTCGACGGTGATAGTGCTCATCGACCACATCCGTCACACCGTCGACGCGTTCCTGTCGCTTCTCGGGTGTTGCAACGGCCGAGAAGCGACGGGATACCCGGTGAGCCGGGGATTCCCGCCGTCACCGCCGACGCCGACCCAACACCGAGCCGGCGACGACGCCGAGCAGCACCAGGCCTGCCCCCACCGCGATCCCCTTGAGGAAGTCCTGCTGGGAGGAGGGCGGCCGTGGCGGTGCGGTGAACACCTGGCCGACTTCGCCCGCCACCGCCGCAGCTGGCGCGGGTGCGGGTTCCGGCGCGCCGATCGCGGCGGCGACGTTGTCGAAGAACTCGCCGGCCATCCGCTTCGAGACCGACCCGAGCATCCGCTGACCCACCCCGCCGACCATGCCGCCGACGATCGCGTCGGCGTCGTAGGTGACCCGGGTGGCGCCGTCGCCGGCGGGCGCGAAGGCGACATTGACGGTGGCATCGATCGTGCCGGGCGCACCCGCGCCCTGCAGACGCATCACCAATGACTCGTTCTCCTGCAGGTCCGAGAGCGAGCAGGTGCCGTCGTAGGTACCGTGAATCGCGGCCACGCCGGCGGTGACGGTCATCGCGTAGGTGTGCTCACCGGTGGTCTCGAGTCGCTCGCAGCCCGGGATCGTTCGTACCAGGACGTGCGGGTCGAGCAGCGCCTCCCACAACTGCTCGACCGGGCGAGCGATCGTGTTCTCTCCGGTGATCCTCATCGGGACTCCTCCGTATGGACCTGACGCAGGTGGAACAGCTCGGACGGCGAGATCGGCATCGCCGTGATCACCAGGCCGGGATGGGACGGCCCTTCTGCGTCCTCGATCGCGGAGGCGAACACCGCCGCGGAGGGGATGACCCCCGCCTCGCCGGCGCCCTTGACCCCGAGCGGGTTCAGCGGCGACGGCGTCTCGAGGTGGTCGATGTCGATGCGCTCCGGCACCTCGGTGACGTAGGGCATCAGGAAGTCCATGAACGAGGCGTTGAGCAGCTGACCGGACTCGTCATAGGCCATCCGCTCGTACAGGGCCCCGCCGACCCCCTGCGCGACCCCGCCCTGGATCTGCCCCTCGACGATCATCGGGTTGATCAGCCGGCCGCAGTCGTGCACCACGGCGTACTTCAAGATCTTGATCTCCGCGGTCTCGGGGTCGGTCTCCACGATCACCGCGTGCATCCCGGAGGCGTACGTCGAGCGTTGCGGGCTGTAGAAGTCCCGGCCCTCGAGTCCCGGCTCGTCGTCCTCGGCGACCGGCGGCTTGCCGGGGTCGCCGACCGAGAACTGGGTCGCCGCCTGCGACGCCTCGTCGAAGGCGTAGCGCAGCGGGTTGGACAGCACCGCGACCGTGCGGAGGTCGATCGACGCGCCGCTGCCGGGCGCGCCCTTGACCGACACCACGCCGTCGACGATCTCGAGGTCCTCCTCTGACGCCTCGAGCGCGTCGGCGGCGATCCGCAGCACCTTCTCCCGCGCCCGCAGCGCTGCCAGGTGTACGGCGGACCCGCTCATCACCGCCGACCGCGAGGCGAAGGTGCCCACGGCGTACGGCATCCGGCGGGTGTCGCCGGTGACCACGTCGACGTCCTCGAACGGCACCCCGAGCACGTCGGCGACGACCTGCGCGAAGACCGTCGCATGGCCCTGGCCCTGCGTGGTCAGGCCGGTGGCGACCTTGACCTTGCCGGAGGTCTCGATGTGCACGTGCGCGCCCTCGTAGGGGCCGACGCCGGTGCCCTCGACGTAGCAGGCCAGCCCGATCCCGACGGTGCGTCCCTCGCGCGCCATCTCCTCCCGCAGCTTCGGGAAGTCGTCCCAACCGACGAGGTCCTTGAGCCTCTGCAACGACGCCGGGTAGTCGCCCGAGTCGTACTCCAGCTCGCGGCCGTCCTGGAAGATCAGTCCCTGGTCGTAGGGGAACTCGTCCGGCTGGATGAAGTTCACCGCCCGCACCTCGGTGCGGTCCTTGCCCAGCGCCGCTGCGATCGCGTCCATGGTGCGCTCCATGACGAAGCAGCCCTGCGGACGCCCTGCGCCGCGATACGGCGTGACCATCACGGTGTTCGTGTAGAGGCTCTCGAAGACGACGCGGTAGGCGCCCGGCTTGTAGGGCCCGAGCAGCTGGGTCGAGGTGACGATCGGCGTGATCAGCCCGTACGGCGTGTATGCGCCGTGGTCGTGCCAGAACTCCACGTTCAGCCCGAGCACCCGGCCTTCGTCGTCGAAGCCGACCTCGACGTGATGGACCTGACCCCGCTCGTGGGCCGAGGAGATGAAGTGCTCCCGCCGGTCCTCGGTGAACTTCACGACCCGGCCGAGGAGGCGCGCCGCCGCGGGCACCAGCAGCTCCTCCGGCCACGGGTGGTTGATCTTCACGCCGAAGCCGCCGCCCACGTCGGGAGTGACGACGTCGACCCGGCCGAGGTCGAGACCGAGCTTGGCGGCGAGCGCCGCGCGCACCCCGGTCGAGGTCTGGGTGGATGTCCAGACCGTCAGCCGGCCGATGTCGGGGTCCCAGCGCGCGACTGTGCCCCGTCCCTCCAACGGCGTCGAGGCGCTTCGCTCGACGGTCAGGTCGAGGCTCAGGGTGTGCGGCGCCGCGGCGATCGCCGCCCGCGCGTCGCCGTTCTCCTGCTCCAGGCGGGCACCGACGTTGCCGGGCACGTCGTCGTGCACGAGGTGCTCGGCGGCGCGGGCGGCGGCGATCCCCACGACGGGCGGGAGGAACTCGTACTGCACCCGGATCCGGCCGACGGCGTCCTCCGCGACGTATCGGTCGTCGGCGACCACGAAGGCGATCGCCTCGCCGACGTAGTTCACCTCGTCCTTCGCCAGCGCGTACTGCGTGCGGCCGTGGGTCAGGCTGGGATGTGGGATGAGCAGCGGGAGCGGCTCGGCCATCGGGCCGTCGAGGTCGTCGTGGGTCCACACCAGGTGGACGCCGTCCAGGTCGAGGACGCCCGAGACGTCGATGTCGACGATGCGCGCATGCGCGTGCGGCGAGCGCAGCACCGCGGCGTGAAGCATGTCCCGGCCGGTCGTGCCGACGAGGACGTCGTCGACGTACCGCCCCTCGCCGCGCAGGAACCGCTGGTCCTCGACCCGCTGGACCGACTCACCGAACAGCCTCGTGCTCATGTCTCGCTCTCCTCGGTTCCTGGGGAGGGCGTTCGACGTCCGTCTCGAAGGGCGGCGGCCCGGAGGACCGACTTCACGATGTTGGTGTACCCGGTGCACCGGCAGAGGTTCCCGGCGACCATCTCGCGTGCGTCGTCCTCGGTGGGTGACGGGTGGTCGGCCAGGCCGGCGGTGATCGTGGTCAGGAAGCCCGGTGTGCAGAAGCCACACTGCAGGCCGTGGCACTCGGCGAAGGCCTGCTGCACCGGACCCAGCGTCCCATCGTCCCGGGTCAGTCCCTCGACGGTGGTGATCGACGAGTCGACCGCCGAGACCGCGAACATCAGGCACGAGCGCGCGGGGCGTCCGTCCACGAGCACCGTGCAGGCGCCACAGACGCCGTGCTCGCAGCCCACGTGGGTGCCGGTCAGCCCGAGGTCGTGCCGCAGGGCGTCGGAGAGCAGCCGTCTCGCCGGCACCCGCACGTCATGCGCGACGCCGTTCACGGTCAGGCGTACGTCGTACAGCTCCTCGCTCATCCCGGGGCTCCCCCACGCACCACGGCGTCGTCGTGCGCCGCGCGGAGCGCGTGCGCGGTGAGTACCCGCACCAGCTGGGCACGGTACGCCGAGCTCGCGTGCAGATCGTCGGCCGGGTCGAGGTGCTGCAGTGCGAGCTCAGCCGCAGCTGAAACGGCCTGGTCTGACAGCTCTCCCTGGTTGCGAGCCCGTCGAGACGGTCGCTGCGCGACCTCCTCGACCAGCGCGGTGGTGAGATCGACCACCGTCGGGACGTCGGCCACCGACATGTATCCCACCCGGGCCTCGGCCACATGCGCGCCCTCGACCCGGACGACGGCGGCGACGCCGCACAGCGCATAGTCACCGTGCCGCCGGGAGACCTCCTCGAAGGCGACTCCCTCGCCCGGTCCGAGCCCCGGGAAGAGCGCCTCGACGGCGATCTCGTCGTGGTGCAGCGTCGACTCCAGCGGGCCGGCGTACAGCTCGGCAGCCGGGATCGTGCGGGTGCCGGTGGCCGACGCGACCGACACCGACCCGCCGAGCAGGGTCAGCACCATCGGCAGCTCGGCGGCGGCGTCCGCGTGCACCAGCGACCCGACGACGGTGCCGCGGTTGCGGATCGTCGCGTGTGCGACCTGGGACAGCGCCAGGGACAGCAGCGGCTGCACCCGGCGAACGTCGTCCGACCCCAGCACGTCGGCCTGCCGCGCGAGCGCACCGACCCGGACCCCTGAGTCGTCCACGCGCACGTGGTCGAGGTCGGGCAGGGCGTTGATGTCCACCAGGGTGCTGGGGGCGGCCAGGCGCATCGACAACAGCGGCACCAGGCTCTGTCCGCCCGCGAGCACCTTCGCCCCCGGATCGGCCGCAAGGGCCTCCAGCGCGTGCTGGAGGCCCTGCGGACGGACGAACGAGAAGGGAGCCGGCTTCACATCACTCCTGCGTCGGGCCGGCCCGGTGTCCGGCCTGGTAGGCGTCCGCCGGTTCGCCCGGGTGTGAGAGAGCTTCCGTCGTGTAGTGATGTCCGGCCGACCCGCGGCCGTTGACGAGGTGGAAGTACACGATCACCAGGATCGTGCCGAGCGCGATCCCCGAGAGCTCGAAGTTCGTGGTGATCTGGAGCGTGACGCCGCCGATGCCCGCGATCAGGCCGCCGGCCAGGCCGACCATGTTGACGGGGTTGCCGAAGTCCACGCCGTTCTCCACCCAGATCTTCGCTCCCACCAGACCGATCATGCCGTAGAGGATCACCGTGATGCCGCCCAGGACGCCGCCGGGGGTCGCGGACACGATCGCGCCGAACTTCGGGCACAGTCCGAGCAGGATCGCGACGACCGCGGCCACGTAGTAGGCAGCGGTCGAGTAGACCTTGGTCGCACCCATGACGCCGATGTTCTCGGCGTACGTCGTGGTGGGCGAACCGCCGAACGTACTGGAGAGCGCGGTGGCGAAGCCGTCGGCGGCCAGCGCGCGACCCATGTAGGGGTCGAGATCGTTCTGCGTCATCTCGGCGACCGCCTTCACGTGGCCGGTGTTCTCCGCGATCAGCGCGATCACGCCGGGCAGCACCAGCAGGATGAACGTCAGCGAGAAGCTCGGTCCGTGCACCACGGACACCCCGTCCGGGAGCTTGCCGCTCGGGAACCCGACCCAGTGTGCGGCCGTGACCGCGGTCCAGCTGACCCGGTCGTGGTCGACCTTCTGGCCGGTGGCGGCGGTGGACCCGGTGACGCTGTGGATCTGACCGAAGAGCAGGTCGGCGAACCACGACAGCAGGTAGCCGAAGATCAGGGCGAGCAGCACCGCGATCCTGGACCAGAAGCCGGGCAGCAGACAGGCGGCGCAGACCATGAACGTGGCGGTCAGCAGCGCGATCCACTGGTCCTGCGGCCAGTAGATGCCGGCCACCACGGGAGCGAGGTTGAACCCGATCAGCATCACCACTGCGCCGGTGACGGCCGGGGGCAACACCTTGTGGATGACCTCGGAGCCGGCGAAGTGCACCAGGATGCCGACCGCGGCCAGCACCAGGCCGGCGACCAGGATCGACCCCGTGACGTAGGCGGAGTCGCCGTTGTCGTGGGCCCGGATCGCGGCGACGCTGGCCACGAACGACGCGCTGGTACCGAGGTAGCTCGGTACGCGGTTCGACGTGATCAGCAGGAACAGGATCGTGCAGATGCCCGAGAACATGATGGCCAGGTTGGGGTCGAGCCCCATCACCAGCGGGAAGACGAACGTCGCACCGAACATCGCGACGACGTGCTGGGCGCCGATCCCGACCGTCCTGCCCCAGGGCAGGCGCTCGTCGGGCGCGACCGGCTCTCCCGGAGCCGGGGTCACCTCACGCCAGCTGAACATGGTTGACAATGTGTTCCTCCTCGATGCGCAGAGACGAAGCACCCCCGCTGTGGTGAGGCACATCACACACCCTTTCCGGCGGTTTTGCCCACAGGAGCGCCGATCGCGTCGGTGAGTGATGTCGTGGGCAGCGGAATCACGCGGGCGCTAGCGTGAGCCCGTGGCTCGCCCCTCCGCGCTCGCCGACCCGCTCCCGGTCGCCTGCCCCCCGCGCGTGGCCGAGCGCCTGGCCGCCGCTCCGGACGGCCCGCTGGAGATCCTGCACGCCTGCGCAGACTCGGTGCACCTCGACCTGGGGGGCTCTGCCATCGGTGTGGTATCCGTGGCCGGGGCCGGACTTCCCCACGAAATCCGTACCATGGCCTCGCGGGTGACGACAGGAACCGCTCCGAGCGCCTATCTTGACCGTGGGACCCTTTACCTGGGCGGACGCGCCCTGGTGACCCGTCGGCTCGTGGATGTTCGCGCGCCACGCCTCGATGCGGCCCGGGTCCCGAAGGCGAGTCCGGCCGCCGTTCTGGGGACCCCCCGGCCCCGCGCGGTCGGGCTCGTCGTGCGTCGGGGCGCGATCACTCCCGCCACGGTCGCCGACCTGGTCGGTCGTGGCGACGGTCTCACCCCCTTCGGCGACGATGTGCTGTGCGGCTGGCTCGCCCTCCATCGGGCCGTCGGAGTACCCACGCCGGCCGTCGACGACGCCGTACGACGGGCACTCCCCCGCACCACCACGCTCTCGGCGACGCTGCTGGAGTGCGCGCTGGCCGGCGAGGTCGCGGACCTGGTCGCCGGCTACGTCCGTGCCGTCGGGACGCCAGGGGAACCGGACGCCCGCGTGGCCCTGGAGTCCCTGGGGCACAGCTCGGGACGCGGCCTCGCGCACGGCCTCGACCTGGCGAGGGCCGACCTGGCAGCCCGGGCGGCGGCATGAGCACCGACCACGTGGAGCTCCGCACCGGTGCCTACGCCGACTCCGTCACCCTGCTCCAGGTCAGCCGCCGGGTGCAGCAGCTTCCCGGAGTGGTGACAGCGCAGGTCGCGATGGCGACGCCGCTCAACGTCGAGGTGCTGGAGCGGATGGGATTCGCGGTCCCGCCGGAGGCCACCGTCAACCACCTCGTCGTCGCGGTGCGCCTCGAGGACAGCGGTGCTCTCGACGGCGTCGTGACCGAGGTCGACCGGGCCCTCACGGACAGTCGACGCCAGGGCTCCGGCCCGGCCGAGGAGGAGCCGCCCCACACCACTGCGAGCGCCCTGCGCCGCGGGCCTGCGTCGGTGGTACTGGTCTCCGTGCCCGGCGCGAGCGCCGCCGTGGAGGCGATGGACGCGCTCGAAGCGGGCTGCGACGTGATGGTTTTCAGCGACAACGTCCCCATCGAGCAGGAGGTGGCCCTCAAGCGTTTCGCCTCCGCCCGCGACCTGCTCATGATGGGCGCTGACTGCGGCACGGCCGTGGTCGGCGGTGTCGGACTCGGCTTCGCCAACGTCGTCGCTCCGGGGCCGGTGGGCATCGTCGCGGCCTCAGGCACCGGGTGCCAGCAGCTGCTCGCGCTGCTCGACCACGCCGGCGTCGGCGTCGCGACGGCGTACGGCGTGGGGGGACGTGATCTCTCCGCGGACGTGGGCGGACTCGCGACCAGGACCGCCCTGACCCGCCTCGACCGCGACCCCGGCGTCGAGCTCGCCGTGCTGGTCTCCAAGCCCCCCGCATCGGCGGTGGCGCGCGAGCTCACGGCGTACGCCGAGGCACTCGGCACCCCGGTGATCCCCGCACTGCTCGGGCCCGGCCGGCCCGACCTCACCGCCAGGGCCGAGGAGGTGCTCCGCGCGCTCGCACGGGAGGTGCCGGAGTGGCCGGTGCGGGGTCGCCACACGCGCGCAGGCACCGGTATCCGGCTGCACGGGCTCTTCGTCGGCGGCACGATGAAGCAGGAGGCGGAGGCACTGGTCACGGCCGCCGGCGTCCCGTCCGACCTGGTCGACCTGATCGACTTCGGCGACGACGAGTACACGACCGGCCGGGCCCATCCGATGATCGACCCGACGCTGCGGCTCGAGCACCTCGCCGAGGTCGCGGCCGACGACGAGACCGGCGTGGTCCTGTTGGACGTCGTGCTCGGCCACGGTGCCGAGGACGACCCGGCCGCCTCGCTGGCTCCTGCGATCACGGGTCTGCGCCCGTCCGTCGTGGTCACCGTCGTCGGGACCCGCTACGACCCACAGGGCCTCGACCGCCAGGTCGCGACCCTGGTCGACGCCGGTGCGGAGGTCCACCTGTCCAATGCGGGTGCCACCCGGCGCGCGCTGGAGATCCTGGGAGCCGGGGTGACCGAGGGATGACAGCGATGACCGAACCCGTCGTCAGCGTCGGCGTCGACCTGCTGGCCCAGGCGGTCGCCGACCAGGCAGCGCCGGTGACGCGGGTCGACTGGCGGCCTCCGATGCCGGGGACGGAGGACGACCTGGCCACGGTCGCCCTGGACCCTGTCCGGCCGGAGGCCGACGCCCGCGCGCTGGAGCGGATGCTCGGCGTCCAGGCGTTGCTGGTCGACGTACTCCCGGCACACGAGGCCGTGGGGCTCGAGAGGGGCGAGTTCATGCACGCCGGGCCGCCGATCTCCTGGGACCGAGCGTCGGGTCCGCTGCGCGGCGCGCTGATGGGCGGCGCCGTGCTCGAGGGCCTGGTCGACACCCCCGAGGAGG
This sequence comes from Nocardioides sp., assembly GCA_017354415.1. Taxonomy (GTDB): domain Bacteria; phylum Actinomycetota; class Actinomycetes; order Propionibacteriales; family Nocardioidaceae; genus Nocardioides. The sequence continues at coordinate 2,079 of JAFMQY010000114.1, read as the reverse complement.
CAGAGGCGCTGTTCGAGGGCGGGCTGCACGTCCGGCTCGAGCCCTGCCACCACCGGCGGGCGGTCGGGCCGATGGCCGGGGTGGTCAGCCCAGGGATGTGGATGTTCGTGCTCGAGGACCCCGCCACGGGTGCCCGGACCCACTGCACGCTCAACGAGGGGCTCGGCAAGGTGCTCCGGTACGGCGCGTACTCCCCCGCCGTGATCGAGCGCCTGCGCTGGATGGGCGACGTGCTCGGCCCGCTGCTCCAGCGTGCGGTCCGGTCTGCCGATCCGGTCGACGTCACCGCGATCCTGGGCCAGATGCTGCAGATGGGCGACGAGGCGCACAACCGCAACCGCGCCGGGACCCTGATGCTCCTGCGTGACCTCGGGCCGGCGCTGGTCGCCAGCGGCGCGGACGCGCGCGACGTCGCCGAAGCCCTTGGCTTCGTCGGCGGCAACGACCACTTCTTCCTGAACCTGGCGATGCCTGCCTGCAAGCTCGCGCTCGACGCGGCCCGCGGCATCGACGGCTCGACGATGGTGGTGGCCATGTCGCGCAACGGCACCGACTTCGGCATCCAGGTGGCCGGAACCGGCGACGAGTGGTTCACCGGACCGGCGCAGGTGGCCGACGGCCTCTACCTCGGCGACTTCGGCCCCGACGACGCCAACCCCGACATCGGCGACTCCGCGATCACCGAGACCGCCGGGCTGGGCGGCTTCGCGATGGCGACCGCGCCGGCGATCGTCCGGTTCGTCGGCGGGTCGGTCCCCGACGCGCTCGCGACCACCCGCCGGATGCGCGAGATCACGCTCGGCGAGAACCCCCGCTGGAGCGTGCCGGTCCTCGAGTTCGCCGGTGTGCCGACCGGGATCGACGTGTCGAAGGTGTGCCGGACCGGGATCCTGCCCCAGATCAACACCGGGATGGCGGGCAAGGTCGCCGGCGTGGGTCAGGTCGGCGCCGGACTGGTGACGCCGCCCGAGGAGATCTTCCCGAAGGCGCTGGCTCGCCTCGCCGAGCTCACCCGAGGGCGGGCGGCCGCCAGAACGCCTGCTTGAGATCGACGTTCCCGCTCGGCCGCAGGGGCGTGCCCTCGTCGAGGTAGTGCGGCCGGGCATCCACCTCGTGGCTCGGCGGGAGCGATCCGTCGGCTCGCACCACCCGCCACCACGGCACCGGGCCGCCGTGCATGGCCATCACCGAGCCGACCAGGCGCGGGCCACCACCGCCTGCCACGGTTCCGACGACCTCCGCGATCGCGCCGTACGTCGTCACCCGGCCGCGCGGCACCCGCTCGACGCAGGTCAGCACGAGCTCGACGTACTCCTCGTGGTCGAGGCGGGTCACCGGCCACGCTCCTCGCCGCGCTGCGGGACCGCGATGGCGGCGACCACGGCCCCGACCAGCGCAGCACCCAGGCCGGCGAGCCAGAACGACGTGGGCGTCGCGCGGTCGGCGTACACCAGCGCGACCAGCCAGATCGCCGGAGCAGCCAGCCAGACGAGGAACCCGCGCACCACCCACACCCGGACCAGGTCACCGGAGACCGCCATCGCCGGCGGGCCGTACCCGAGCAGCGTGCCGGCGACGTGGGCGGCCACGATCCCGGCCGCTGCCACCAGGCAACCCACCGGGACCTCCGCGTGCAGGTTGAGTGCCCACCACACGAGCACCACGACCAGGGTTGCCGACATGGCCAAGTGCTCGGGGCGGAACGCCGCCAGGACACCGCCGAGTGCGACCACGACCACCACCCACACCGGCGGGACCAAGCCCTCCGTCACCCCGCCGAACAGGCCGGCCAGGGTCCCGACCAGCACCACTGCGCGCAGCAGCCACACACTCTGCGCCGCCTTGAACCGGCTCATGACGCACCCAATCGGGGAAGCTGGCTCCGGCGAGCCAGGCGGCGCAGGACCTCCTCGAGGGTCCGGGGGCCGTTCCACGGGACGACCGGGCACCCGGCGCCGGCGAGCTGGGCCAGCAGGTGGCTGCGGTCGAGGAGCCGCATCCGCCATGCCAGAGCCGCCACACGCGCGGCGGAGTCGGGGCGGACGCCCGGCGCGGAGCCCTCGGGCAGCGGGTCGACGA
>JAFMQY010000244.1 GCA_017354415.1 Nocardioides sp. | reverse complement strand
CGCCGGAGCAGGCCTCGCAGCGGCCGCCCTTGACGTTGAACGAGAAGCGGCCCTGGAGATAGCCGCGCATCTTCGCCTCGGGGGTGGAGGCGAACAGCTTGCGGATGTGGTCGAAGACCCCCGTGTACGTCGCGGGGTTGCTGCGCGGGGTACGCCCGATCGGCGACTGGTCGACGTGGATGACCTTGTCGACGTGGTCGAGCCCCTTGATCCGGGTGTGGCGGCCCGGGACGGCCCGGGCGTTGTAGATCTGCTTCGCCAGGCTGGTGTAGAGGATGTCGTTGACCAGGGTGGACTTGCCCGAGCCGGACACCCCGGTGACCGCGACGAACAGCCCCAGGGGAAACGAGACGTCGATGTCCTGGAGGTTGTGCTCGCGGGCACCGACCACCGTGAGCTGGCGGCTCTTGGTCCGCGGACGGCGTACGTCCGGAACCGGGATCGCCTTCCGGCCCGAGAGGTAGAGGCCGGTCAGCGAGTCGCGGTGGCTCAGCAGCCCGTCGACCGACCCCGAGTGCACGATCTGGCCGCCGTGCTCCCCGGCCCGCGGCCCAATGTCGACCACCCAGTCGGCGGTGCGGATCGTGTCCTCGTCGTGCTCGACCACGATCAGGGTGTTGCCGAGGTCCTTGAGCCTGACCAGGGTCTCGATGAGCCGGTGGTTGTCGCGCTGGTGGAGGCCGATGGAAGGCTCGTCGAGGACGTAGAGCACGCCCACCAGGCCTGCCCCGATCTGGGTGGCCAGCCGGATGCGCTGGGCCTCGCCGCCCGACAGGGACCCGCTCGGGCGGTCGAGGGACAGGTAGTCGAGACCGACGTCGAGCAGGAAGTTCAGCCGCTCCTGGATCTCCTTGAGCACCCGCTCGGCGATCTGCTTCTCACGCGTGCTGAGCTCGAGCTCGCGCAGGAAGTCTGCCGTCTCGTTGATCGGGAGGGCGCAGACCTGCGCGATCGACTTGCCGCCGATCGTGACCGCCAGGCTGACCGGCTTGAGACGAGTGCCCTGGCAGGCCGGGCACGGCACCTCGCGCATGAAGCCCTCGAACCGCTCCCGGCTGGTGTCGGACTCCGCCTCGCCGTGCCGGCGCTCGACATAGCTGCGCACACCCTCGAACTCGGCGTAGTAGGCGCGCTGCCGGCCGTAGCGGTTGGTGGTGACGACGTGGACCTTGGTCGGGTGTCCGTCCAGCAGGCTCTTCCGGGCCTTCGCCGGGAGGTCCTCCCACGGGGTGTTCAGGTCGAAGCCGATCTCCTCACCGAGAGCACCCATGAGCCGCAGGAAGTAGTCGGCCACGTGAGCCTGGCTCCACGGCTGGATCGCGCCCTCGCCCAGAGTCGCCTGCGGATCTGGGACCACGAGGTCCGGGTCGACCTCCATGCGGGTGCCGAGGCCGTGGCACTGGGGGCAGGCGCCGAACGGGGAGTTGAACGAGAACGAGCGCGGCTCGAGCTCGTCGGTGTCGAGGTCGTGGTCGTTGGGACACGACATCCGCTCGGAGAACTTCATCTCGCGGCCCGGGTCCTTCGCAGGCAGGTCCACGAAGTCGAGCACGACCAGCCCGCCCGCGAGGCGGAGCGCCGTCTCGACCGAGTCGGTGAGCCTGCGCTTGGACGACGCCTTGACCGCGAGCCGGTCGACGACGACCTCGATGGTGTGCTTGCGCTGCTTGTCCAGCTTCGGGGGGTCGTCGAGGGTGTGCGTGTCGCCGTCGACCCGCACTCGGGAGAAGCCGTCGGTCTGCAACTGGCGGAACAGCTCGACGTACTCCCCCTTGCGGCCGCGGATCACCGGTGCGAGCACCTGGAAGCGCCGCCCCTCCTCGAGCGCAAGCACCCGGTCGACGATCTGCTGGGGGGTCTGGCGCTCGATCGGCGCCCCACAGACCGGGCAGTGCGGGCGCCCTGCGCGGGCGTAGAGCAGGCGGAGGTAGTCGTAGACCTCGGTGATCGTACCCACGGTGGAGCGGGGGTTCTTCGACGTGGACTTCTGGTCGATCGAGACCGCAGGCGAAAGGCCCTCGATGAAGTCGACGTCGGGCTTGTCCATCTGACCCAGGAACTGCCGCGCGTACGCCGACAGCGACTCGACGTAGCGACGCTGGCCCTCGGCGAAGATCGTGTCGAAGGCCAGGCTGGACTTGCCCGACCCGGACAGCCCGGTGAACACGATCAGGGAGTCGCGCGGCAGGTCGAGCGAGATGTCCTTGAGGTTGTGCTCCCGGGCTCCCCGGATGATGAGCTGGTCGGCCACTGGGTTCCTCGGGTGGGTCGCGATCGGGCAGGTCGGTCGGAATCTGGCAGGCGTTCGAACACATGTTCGCTCGCCCATGCTGCCGGCGCAAGCCTGCCACGCCCCACCGACAGTCCCGATCCTACGAGACAGGGCGTGGCCGCACCTCACCCGTTTTGCCGTCGTCCGGCCCGCGGGACCGTCCGAGCCTCGTGGTGTTGGATGGACGCCATGAGCACGGAACGCGAGCTGGCCTCAGGGTTGCTCGGCGGCGCCTCGGTCCGGCTGGTGCGGGCGGTGGACGGCCTCCGGGACGATGAGTGGTCCGCTCCGTCGCGGCTCCCCGGCTGGACGCGCGCCCACGTCGTCGCCCACCTCGCCCTGAACGCCGAGGGCATCGCCCGCGCGCTTCGCAGCCTGACTGCCGACGGCGCCGAGGACCACCCGCGCACCATGTACGACTCGGACGAGAAGCGCGACTCCGACATCGCCGAGCTCGCCACCGCCGTCCCGGGCGAGATCCGCGACCGGTTCATGGCCGGTACGACGATCCTCGACGAGGCGGTCGGGTCCGTGCCCGAGGATGAGTGGGAGACCCGCATCGAGCGCACGCCGGGCGGCCGCGCCATCCGGGCCGACGCTTTCCCCGGGATGCGGCTCCGCGAGCTGGAGATCCACCACGTCGACCTCGACACCGGATACACGCCGTCCGACTGGAGCGTGCGGTTCGCGATCCACCTCCTCGACGCCATGAGCAAACGGTTCCACCCACCACAGCGGTTCGAGGTGCGGCCCTTGGACGTCAACCGCGTCTGGAACTTCGGCCCGGACGGCGATGGCGACCACGCGCCGGTGGTCACCGGCCCCGCAGCCGACCTCGGCTGGTGGCTGACCGGACGTCCGCCGCCCGACACCCTGCACTGCTCGCGCGGCGAGCTTCCCTCCATCGAAGGCTGGTGACGATGACACACGACGACTACACCGGCGAGGTCTCCCCCGGTGGCGAGCCGCAGCGGCGTACGGCAGGCGGCTTGGAGATCACCAAGGTCGCCGTCGACCCGCAGATGTCCAACAACTGCTACCTGCTGCGCTGCCGGGACACCGGACACCAGGTGCTCATCGACGCGGCCGACGACGCGTCACGGCTGCTCGAGCTGGTCGGGGACGATGGGCTCACCACCGTCGTCACCACCCATCAGCACTGGGACCACCACCGGGCCCTGGCCGATGTCGCCCGGGCCACCGGCGCGACGGTGATCGCCGGCGAGCCCGACGCCGACGCGATCACCGAGCAGACCGGGGTCGCGGTCGACCAGCGGGTGGGAGAGGGCGACCAGATCCCGGTCGGCACCTGCTCGCTGGCCGTCATCCCGGTCGCGGGCCACACCCCGGGCTCGATCTGCCTGCTGTACGACGACGGGTCAGGCCGGCCCCACCTGTTCACCGGCGACTCCCTGTTCCCGGGCGGCGTCGGCAACACCCAGGGGGACGCCGGGCGCTTCCAGCAGCTGATCGGCGACGTGTCGACGAAGATCTTCGCCGCACTCCCCGACGAGACGTGGTTCTACCCCGGACACGGCAACGACTCCACACTCGGTGCCGAGCGACCGCATCTCGAGGAGTGGCGCGAGCGCGGCTGGTAGACACGTCCCTGAAAGTCTGACCCTCGCCGAGACGGGCAGGTAGCCTGTACCGGCCGCGGGACCGGCGGCTTCGAGCGCGGGGTTCCGCACCCAGCCGCCGCAAGAGAGGACGCCCCTTGGCTTCGTGGATCCGGGTGCTCGGGGCGGTGTTCGCCGTCGTGCTCATCGGCTCACTCGCCGTACCCCTGTCGACAGCCCCGGCGGGGACCTCGACCACGGAGAAGGCCCAGGTCCGGCCGAACATCGTCATGGTGCTGACCGATGACATGCGGGCGGACGAGCTGCGCTTCCTGCCCGCCGTACGCCGGCTCCAGCGGTCCGGGGTCACGTTCACGCGTGCGCTCAGCGCCGACTCCCTGTGTTGCCCCGCCCGCGCCACCCTCCTCACCGGCAAGCTCGCCCACAACCACATGACCCTCGGCAACAACCCGGCGACCCATGGCGGCTTCCCGGTGTTCGTCCAGCACAACGACATCCAGAACCTGTTGCCCCAGTGGCTCGACAGCCGTGGTTACCGGACCGCGTGGATCGGCAAGTACCTCAACGGCATCGGCGGGAGCCGGCACTTCCACCAGCCGGACTGGACCTACTTCGCCATCCCGGTGGAGAACGTGTACGACTACTGGACCAGCGACTTCTCGATCAACCGCAGGTTCCACACCAAGAGGGGCTATCGGGAGGTCTACACACGAAGGCTGCTCCTCCAGCGGATCCGTCGGTGGTCGCCGGGCCGGCGGCCGTTCTTCGTGGTCGACAGCACCCTTGCACCTCACCGAGCTCACGGTCCCGGCATAGACGCCCCGGGAGTGCAACGGATGCACCGGGGGTTCAACGTCGACCGGCTGTTCATACGCCCGTCGGTCGGTGAGACCAACCTCTCCGACAAGCCCGTATGGCTCCAGGACTACGCCGCAGGACTCCCAGGCCCGCTGCACTACCCGGCCTTCCTCGAGAGGCACCGCGTCGAGGCACTGCAGAGCGTGAACGACACGGTGCGCCGTCTCGTCGCGACGCTCCGACGCCAGCACGAGCTGGACCGAACAGTGGTCATCTTCACGTCCGACAACGGGCTCATGCTCCACGAGCACGAGCTGAGCAGGAAGAACAAGCCCTACGAGGAGTCCGTCCACGTGCCCTTGGTCGTGCGAGGCCCCGGGTTCCGCGGTGGCGGTTCGGCGCACCAGACGGTGAGCCTCGCCGACGTCACGGCGACGATCCGGCGGATCG
>JAFMQY010000113.1 GCA_017354415.1 Nocardioides sp. | reverse complement strand
GGGGCAGACCACCGGCGGCTCCCTGTTCGACCTCGGCGAGCCCGAGACCCCAGCTGCCGAGCAAGAGACTTCGTCGGTCGAGCCAGTCGAGACCACGGGGCAGACCACCGGCGGCTCCCTGTTCGACCTCGGCCCCGACCAGCCCGAGACCCCGTCGGCCGAGCCTGCGGAGGCCACGAAGCCGGCCACCGGCTCCCTGTTCGACCTCGGCTCGGAGGAAGAGGCGGGCGAGTCCGAGGAGAAGAAGAAGCCCGAGCCACGGAAGGACGCCGACCTCGACGAGGGCGGGTCGCTGTTCGACATCTGAGTCATGCGCTGGCCTGCGAAAACACCGTGTGACGCCGCCATGACATCATTTGATGTCACGAAAGACTTGACATGACATCACTGTGATGTCAGAGTGATGCCCGTGGACATCACGCCGTACGTCGAGAACCTCCGGTCCTCGCTCGTCTCCGCCGCCGAGTCATCCGGCGAAGAGACCCGCCAGGCTGCCGAGCGCCTCGGCTTCGCCCTCGACTCCAGCGCCCGGCTGGCGATCATGGAGGCGGTCTCCCAGGCCGCCGCCGAGATCACCGCCGAGATGCCGAACGGAGGCGTCGACGTACGCCTGAACGGTCGCGACCTCGACTTCCTCGTGCACGTGGCCGCCCCGACCCCGCCCACCCCGCCACCGCCCCCGGCGCCCGAAGAGGTCGAGGACGGCAACCTGTCGCGAATCACGCTCCGCATCCCCGAATCGGTCAAGGCCAAGGCCGAGGAGAGGGCGGCCGACGCCGGCCAGTCACTCAACACCTGGCTGGTCAACGTCGTCCGGGCCGCGACCCGCGAGGGCGCGATCAACATCGACGTCGACCTGTCGAGCCTCCCGTTCTTCGGGGGCGGCGACCCGTTCGGCGGAAAGGGACGCGGCAACAAGCGCATGACCGGCTGGCTCTGACCAGCCCCTTCCACCCACCACCCAGCAGGGGACGGCGAGAGGCCGCTCCCCAGGCCCTTCACACCCTGCACCAGGAGGCACCACGATGAACCGCCAGTTCGAGACTCCCGAGCCGATCGACCTGTACGTCGAGATCGGCAAGGGCAAGGTCGAGGTCCGCGCGACCGGGACGGCCACCACCACGCTCGAGATCGAGGGCCGCCATGCCGACGAGGTCGAGGTGACCTTCGAGAGCAACACCCTGTCCGTGATCGGGCCGAAGAACGGCGGAGGGTGGTTCGGCGGAGACCGCGACCTCCACGTCGAGGTCGAACTGCCGACGGCGAGCAACCTTGCGGTCAAGACCGGAAGCGCCGACATCGAGGTCGAGGGCCAGGTCAACGAGGTCCGCCTCAAGACCGGCTCGGGCGACGTCACGGCCGACACGTTCTCCGGCTCCGCGCGGGTCGACACCGGCTCCGGCGACATCGAGCTGTCCGAGGCCCACGCCGAGCTCCAGGTCAAGAGCGGGTCGGGCGACATCTCCGTCGGAAGCTGCCTGGGGGCGCTCAACATCTCGACCGGCTCGGGCGACGTCGAGGTCGGCACCACCAACGGCAACTCCATGGTGAAGACCGGGTCCGGCGACCTCAACGTCGCCACCGCCAACGCCGACATCTCCCTGGCCACGGGCAGCGGAGACCTGAGCATCGGCTCCGCGCGCCGCGGGCGCGTCAGCGTCAAGGGCGCCAGCAGCGACGTCCACATCGGCATCCCGGCCGGTACGCCGGTCTGGGCCGACATCAACACCGTCACCGGCTCCATCCGCTCGAACATCGACAGCGTCGGAGCACCGCAGGAGGGCCAGGAGCACGTCGAGCTCCAGGCCCGGACCGTCAGCGGCGACATCGTCCTGAGCCAGGTCTGACCGTCCACCCCACGGCACCGTCACATCCACGAAAGGGAGCAGCACCATGAACGAGACCGTCATCGAGAGTCAGGCCCGCTACCTGATCGAGGACCGGATCCACCCCACGCACGGCAAGCAGGCCACCGGCGTCCGCCGTCGCCACCGCCGGCTGCGCAAGCTGAGCTGGCTCTGACCCACCGGACCGGCCGGCTCGCGGGAGCCGATCGCAGCCCCGCTGCGGTCGGCTTCCTGCTGTCCGGGCTTGTTCAGCGCTGGCTGGAGCAACCAACTGGTCGACAGGCTGCATCGGACGCCTGCGCTCACTGCATTCTGACGACCAGTTAGCTGTCAGTCAGTCGTCAGCCCCGGCGAACCGGACCTCAGACGTCCGTCACTCGGATCCCTGCGTGCGCCTTGTAGCGGCGGTTGATGCTGATCAGGTTCGCGGTGAGGGCCTCGACCTGATGGGCGTTGCGGAGGCGACCGCCGTAGATGCCGCGCATCCCGGGGATCACGTCGGCCAGGGCGCGGACCAGGTCCGTCGCATCGCGGTCGTCGCCGAGGACGAGTACGTCGGTCTCGACCGAGGCGACGGACGAGTCGTCGAGAAGCGCCGCGCTCACGTGGTGGAACGCAGCGATGACCGTGGAGTCGGGCAAGAGCGCCGCCGCCTGCTGCGCCGCAGAACCCTCGGGCACCGGCACGGCGTACGCGCCCTGCTTGTCGAAGGCCAACGGGTTCACACAGTCCACGACCACCTTGCCTGCCAGCGGTCGTGCCAACGAGCGCACCAGGTCGGCGTGACCGTCCCACGGGACGGCGAGCACGACGACGTCTCCTGCCGCTGCCGCCTCGTCGTTGACCGCGCCCCGAACATCTCCGCCGGTCGCCTCGGCCAGATCGGCAGAGGTCTCGCCCGCACGGTCTGCCGACCGGCTGCCGACCACCACCGGTACGCCGGCCGCGGCCCAACGACGTACCAGGCCCCGGCCCTGAGGACCCGTCCCGCCGAGCACGGCGACCGTCACGCCCGCGAGCGGGCCGTCGGCGATGGCCATCAGATCGACGTCCGGTGGAAGTTCTGGAACGAGCGCGACGGAGTCGGGCCGCGCTGCCCCTGGTAGCGAGAGCCGTACTTCGCCGAGCCGTAGGGATGCTCCGACGGCGACGAGAGCCGGAAGAAGCAGAACTGACCGATCTTCATCCCCGGGTAGAGCTTGATCGGCAGGGTCGCCACGTTGGCCAGCTCCAGGGTCACGTGCCCGGAGAAGCCCGGGTCGACGAACCCGGCGGTCGCGTGGGTGAGCAGCCCGAGCCGGCCGAGCGACGACTTGCCCTCGACGCGCGCTGCGATGTCGTCGGACAGCGTGCACATCTCGAACGACGAGCCGAGCACGAACTCGCCCGGGTGCAGGATGAACGGCTCGTCGCCGTCGGGCTCCACCAACCGGGTCAGGTCCGACTGGTCGGCCGCAGGGTCGATGTGGGGGTAGCGGTGGTTCTCGAAGACCCGGAAGAAGCGGTCGAGGCGGACGTCGATCGACGACGGCTGCATCATCTCCGGCTCCCACGGCTCCATCAGGATCCGGCCTGCATCGATCTCGGCCAGGATGTCGCGGTCGCTGAGCAGCACACGCGCACGCTACCCGGCCTGCGCTTCGGTGGCTGCGGAGGTCGCTCCCGAACTGACGTCCGGTGGTCGAGGACGTCGTTCCCGAACTGACGTCCGGTGGTCGAGGACGTCGCTCCCGAACTGACGTCCGGTGGTCGAGGACATCGCTCCCGAACTGGCGTCCGGTGGTCGAGGAGGTCGTTCCCGAACTGACGTCCGGTGGTTACGGAGGTCGTTCCCGAACTGACGTCCGGTGGTCGAGGACGTCGTTCCCGAACTGACGTCCGGTGGTTGAGGACGTCGTTCCCGAACTGACGTCCGGTGGTTGAGGACGTCGTTCCCGAACTGACGTCCGGTGGTTGAGGAGGTCGTGCTACGACCGTCTCGAAACCATCAACCACCCGTCTGGCAGCATGCGCCCGTGACCCCTCCTGTCTTCCACCGCTACGTCGCACTCGGCGACTCCTTCACCGAAGGCGTCGGCGACGCGGACGCATCGCGGCCGAACGGCGTACGCGGCTGGGCCGACCGGGTGGCCGAGGAGCTCGCCGGGCGGACGGACGACTTCGGCTACGCCAACCTCGCCGTTCGCGGGCGCCTGATGCGCCGCATCCTCGCCGAGCAGCTCGAGCCCGCGCTCGCTCTCGAACCCGACCTGGTCACGATCTACGCCGGCGGTAACGACCTGATCCGGCCGAGGGTCGACGTCGACGCACTGGGCGAGGTGTACGACGACGCCGTCGGGAAGCTCTCGGCGACGGGCGCCACTGTCGGGCTGTTCACCGCGTTCGACCCCGGGAGTGGCGGACCGTTCGCCCGGCTGCGTGGCCGATTCGCCGTCTACAACGAGCGGATCCGAGAGATCGCCGACCGGCACGGTGCCATCGTCCTGGACTCGTGGCGAATGCGACCGGAGCATCCCGAGCTGATGTGGTCCGAGGACCGGCTGCACCTCGGTCCACTGGGTCACCGGGCGGTGGCGATCGAGGTCCTCGACACCCTCGGCGTCCCCCACGACCTGAACCTGTCCGACCCGACCGGATCGCTCGGCGACACGCCGTTCCGGGCCGGGAAGCGGGCCGACCTCGACTGGGTGGTCAAGCACGCCGCGCCCTGGATCAAGCGGCGGCTCACCGGGAAGTCGTCCGGCGACGGAGTGACCGCCAAGCGGCCGACCCTGGAGCCGATCTGAAGTCACGACCGCTGTCGGGTACGATCCTGCACGCTGGTAGCCCCGGCACGCGGATGTAGCTCAGTTGGTAGAGCGCGACCTTCCCAAGGTCGATGTCGCGAGTTCGAGCCTCGTCATCCGCTCCACGCTCCACAGCAGGTCAGACCGCGTTTCCGTCTTCATCGTCGGACTCGCGGTCCTCCTCATTCAGCTCAGATGCCCCCAAAATGCCCCCGACCCGTTCAGCTGCGTCCCAGAGATTGTGGTCGATCAGGTGTCCGTAGAGGTCCATCGTCATCGCCGCCGAGGCATGGCCCAGCACGCGCTGAACCACCTTCGGGTCCGCACCAGCACCCAGCCACAACGAGGCACACGTGTGCCGCAGATCGTGGACCCGCAGGCTCGGGCGTCCGATCCTCTTGACCGCATCCGCCCAACGGACCGAACGCTTCCAGTTCGGCTCGCTTAGTGGGCCACCCTTCGGAGCGCCGAACAGCCAGTCTCCCGGCTGCTTGCCCTCCGACCACTTCTCGATTATTGGCACCAGGTCCGCGACGAGCGGCACCGTCCGGGAGCGCATGTTCTTCAATGTGTCCTCGAACAGCGACCCGTTGCTCACGTTCGACATGACCGTGCGCTGAAGCCGGAGGCCCGCACCAGGCACGCTCACCCGGTCCCCGACCTGAAGCCCGGCCAACTCCGCCCAGCGCAGACCTGCCAGGGCGAGCACTGGCACCACGTCCGCGTATTCCCCAGCGCACGCAGTAGCTAGCTCGTCGATCTCCCTGCGAGACAGATACTGGCCCTCACGCTTGACGTACCCGGCCGTGGGCGGCTTCACCACCGCAGCGACATTGACCGTCACCCGCCCGTCGAGCACTGCAAACGCAAGCAGCCGACGAAAGACGCCCAACGAGCGCGCGGCCGTCGACGGAGCCAGGCCAAGAGCCACAAGGCGACCCACCCACGTCGACACGTCAGCGCTGGTGATTGAGGCAACTGGCACCTTGCCAAACTTCGGCTCGATGTGACGACGCCAAACGCTCGCTTCCAGAGCCAGGGAGTTCCGCTTGATCGTCTGCCGCGACTCCAGCCAGTCGGCCGCGACCACCGAGAGCGCTACCCGTCCCCGACGCGGGTCGAACCATTCCCCCAACCGGAGCCGGCGCTTCTGGTCTTCCTCCCACGCCTCGGCGTCTCGCTTGCGATTGAAGACGCGCGTCGTCACTTCGCGTCCGTGGTGCTTGACGCGCGCGCGGTACCGGATCTTCCCGCCCATCGTCGTGTATCGCTGCACACTCATGCCCCTCGCCCCTCTCGCTGGCCCTGGACCCACGCCTGGACTGCCGATCGTTCCCAGGCGAGGCGTCGACCGACCTTGACCGCAGGTGCGAACTTGCCCTCCTGCCGAAGCCACCGCACCGTGCACGGCGTCACCCGCAGGTAGTCCGCGACCTCATCGAGCGTGAGCAGCGGCTCCATCACTTCGTCCCTGCTCGTCATGAACGATTCCCCTTCTCCGCGTTCGATGGCTTCCTGGTCCGTGCTCGCCATTGGTGGTACTCGCGTGCTCGTGCGGCTGCGGCGAGGGCGAGGGTTTCGTCGCCGGTGTTGGTCCAGCCTGTGCCCTGGTAGGCCCAGGAGCCGATCACCAGGGTGGTTTCCTCCTCGTCGGCGAGGAGGTGGGCCTCGAGGCCGGCGGTCTCCAGCTCCTCGCCGCGTCGTCGCGCGTGGGCTGCCATGCGCTGGTAGCGGTGGCGGGCTCGGCGGAGTCTGCCGAGGGTGACCGAGTAGCGGCGGGACTTGGTGGCGAAGTGGCCGCGGAAGCCGAGCATGTGCGCCCACCTGGCCAGTAGCCGGTAGGGGGTGTGCTCGTCGGTCTTCACGGCACGGTCCGCGAGGTGCCGGCAGGTCGAGGCCAGGCGGGTCAGGTGTTCGCGGGGGGTCTCGCCGCGGATCGTGGTGGCGTCCTTGGTGGCGTACTTGGCCAGGTATCCGGCTACCTGCTCGGGGGTGAGCGGCCCGTCGGGGTCGTCGGTGCGGTTGCCGGCGCGGACGACCCGGATGTCGAGCTGCCGGCCCCAGGCGAGCACCCGGGTCGTGTCGGTCGCGTCGTCGGCGTCGACCGGGGGTGCGGTGAACCTGACGGCCCGGGCGGCGGTGTCGAGGAGCTGGGCGAGGGTGGGTCCGTCGATGGGTGCGGGTGAGCCGGGTCCGTCGGGTCCGTCGAGGCGGATCAGGGCGTGGAAGTGGACCAGGCCCCGGGCCTGGTATTCGGCGACCTTGGCGAACTGCACCGACGCGATCTGTTTCAGGTCGCGCTCGGCCACGTCGAGCCGGTCGGCCAGGCCACGACGCAGGGCGATGGTGGTGCGTCGCCACAGTTCGGGTGCCCACCACTGCCAGACCACCGCCGAGGACCAGTCGTAGCAGTCGCCGCACAGCGGGGACCCGTTGGCGGGGTCGTCCTGGTCGTGGGTCGCCATGCAGCCGGTCGGCCGCCCGTGTCCGCAGGTATCGACCCGGTCACCCCGACCAGACCGTGGCCGGCACCGGCCCCCGGGAGCGTCCGCCTGGGCGCCGGGATTGGGTCGTGGCCCGTGGACGGGCCCGAAGGAGGGGGCGGTGAGGGTGAGGAACAGCAGTGGGTTGTCCGCGACCGTGGCCGGGACGGTCTTGCCTCCGGCGAGGCCGGCGCGGATCAGCTCGAAGGTGTCGCGGGCATAGACCCTCGAACAGGATGGGCAGACCTCGGCGCGCCGGTTCCCACAGGCCCGGTACAACACCCCCAACGGAGCATCCGTCGAGGAGTAGGTGTCGAGGATCTCGCCGGTGGTGGTGTCGACGGTGGTCGAGGAGCCGACCAGGCGGACCGGACGGGCGCAGTAGCCGACCATCGCGGCGGCCTCGGCCCACTCCTCGAAGCTGCCGTCGACCAGACGGGCCACCGTGGAGGCGGCCGCGGCGTCGGTGAGTCCGGACAGGTCCAGCGGTGCGTTCTCGCCGTAGCCCGGGAACCCGCCGCGCCCGCTCATCGACACGCTCATCGACACGCTCATCGACCCGCTCATCGACACGTTCATGACATCTCGCGAGTCGTCATGACACGGTCATGAGACGAGGTTGGCGATGCTCACCCCGGCGGTGTTGAGCAGGTGGGCGAGCTGGGGTCCGATCGGGGTCAGGCCGAGGAAGAACCCCCACACCGCGACGATCGCGACGTGGAACGGGGTCCGCTTGGCCAAGATGACCACGGGGATCGACAACATCAGTACGAACAGTCCGATGGTCATCGCAGATTCTCCTCTGCGTCGTCTACTGCGTCGTCTACTGCCACGTCTTCCGTGACGTGCTCGGGGAGGGGGATCGGGTGGGCGTCGCCGAGGCGGTCGCATTCGGCGAGCACCCGCGACCACGGGGTCCGATGCTCGGCGTGGGTGTGCGCGATCGAGGCGAGGTGCTGGTGGGTGATGTGGGCGAACCGGACCCGTTGCCACCGGTCGGGTCCGCCCCTCACGACCGCGACGCCAGGTAGGTGGGCGGGGATCTCCAGGGCGGCGTGGACGGCGTCGCGGGTGATGTCGCCGATCACCATGGCGCCGGTCTCGTCGTCGTCGACGCGCAGGCAGACCCGTCCCGACAGCTGGGCGCGGATGTTGGTGATCTGGGCGCCCAGGGAGTGGCCGAACCGTTGCCCGGAGATGATCAGGTGGATCCCGAACGCCCGCAGCAGCTGGACACAGCGGAGCAGGTTGGCCATCGCCTGCCGGGCCAGCCGCTTCGCCTCCGGAGTGTCGCCCTCGAAGCCGAGCTCGGCGACCTCGTCGACGATGATGACGACCTCGGCCGGCCGGATGTGCGGGTCGAGGTCGTAGACCGAGTCCACCCCCGCCTGCTTGCAGGTGATCGCGCGGACCCGGCCCAGGCGGAGCAGATCGACCAGCAGGTCCACCGCCTCGCACTGGGTCTCCGCCACCACCGAGGCGCGGGGACGGTAGGGCTCGGCCGAGACGCCGTGTTTGAGGTCGATCAGGCACACCACCACCGGAGTCGGTGCGAGCGCGGCCAGGATCGCGGCCTGGAGGCCGGACTTGCCGGACCCGGTCGACCCGGCACACAGCCAGTGCGGATGGGTCCGCAGATCCAGGACGTAGTCGCGGCCGTCCTCGACCACCCCCACCCTCAGCCGGGTCCCATAGTCGGGATCAAGCGGCTGCGGCGCAGGGATGTTGGTGAACGGGTCACGGCGAAACACGTTGACCCGGGACCGGTGCGGGCGGCGGTAGACCGACTCCACCCGCACCGTGCCCCGCATCCCCGACGACAGCGACACCGTGGCGGCCCGGACCGTGTCGACCGACTGCCCGTAGCGGTGGCAGACCACGAAGCAGAACCCCGCCGGAGTCAGCCGCCAACCCTTCGTACCCGGCACGTTCACCGGACGCTCCCGACCCCCCGGCTTGAGGACCTTGAAGGTCCCCAGCCCCGAGGAGGCCGCCAGCCGGGGCCACCGCAACACCGCCGCCACCAGCCACGGCAGATTCCGCCCATACCGCCACACGATCCGCAGCCGGTGCCGGACCGACGGAGACAGCCAGGCCACCAGCCCGGTCACCGCCACCACGACGGCCAGCCCGATCCCGAGCCGGACCGCGAGCTGGACCACGACCCCAAGCACCGCGTTCAGCAGCTGTTCGGCCATGACACGTCAGGCCACCCTCGACCCACCGTCGGCCCGCCGACCCGGCTTCTCCTCGACCTTCTCCTCGACCTTCTCCTCGGCCTTCTCGCCCGGCTTCTGATCACCCTTCGCGTCGGCACGCTCGCCGGGATGCTGGTCGGCGTTCTGGCGGGGTTCGACCATCTCCTCGGCACGCAACGACCACGCGATCCGCGGCCGCATCCCCGAATCATCGATCCACGGCAACACCGTCAACCCCACGAACTCCACCGGAGTCCACGGCAACCCCGTGTCATTGGCCGGCGGGACCGGACGCACCTTGGCCGCGAACTTCACCGTCACCGCGGTGTCCTTCCGCCCAGCCTCCTCATCGGCGTCCAGGACCACCGCCTGCCACAACAACAGGCCCGTGTCCTTGTCGGTCTGCTGCGGCCGCGAACCATCCGCCCGCAACTCCGCGTCGAAGTCGAGCACCGGCTCGACCCCACCCTTCAAGAACGCCCCCCGCGGGAACACGTCCCCGTGCTCCACCTTGAACCGCCTCTGCATCGCCATTGCTCTTACCCTTCGTTGGTCGTCACTCGCGCCGAGTCGTCCTCGGCGCAACCTAAGCACCTAACTAGTTAGGCTGGTCCAAACATAACACCGTCGAGCGTGCCTGGCTAGTTAGGTGACACAATGCGTGTCGTGACCATCAATCCCGCTTCGCCCGTGTCGCCGTCGCAGCAGATCGCGGGCGCCCTGAGAGACGACATTCGCTCCGGCCTGCTGCCCGAAGGCGCGCGCCTGCCATCTACCGCGCAGTTGACCGAGCGGTTCGGCGTCGCGTATCAAACGGCCCGACAGGCCATCAACTCGCTCAAGGCCGAGGGACTAGTTGAGGGCCACGTCGGCCGGGGGGTCTTCGTCAAACAACGACCGCAGATGATGCGACTTGGGTCCGAGCGCTACTCCCGGCGAATACGTCAAGCTGGCAAGGCACCGTTCCAGGCCGAGGCGGATGCGGCCGGGCTTCACTGGCGTCAGGAAATTCTCGAACTCTCGACAGTGCCGGCACCCGCGTGGGTTGCGGAGTGGTTCGGGATCGAGGCTGGAGCTGATGTGTTCGTTCGTCGTCGCCGCACCTGGATCGAGGACTCACCCACCCAGTTGGCGGACAGCTACTACAGCCTGGACGCCGTGTCCGGGACGCTGGTCACGCAGGAGAACACCGGTCCGGGTGGCTCGTACGCGCGGCTGGAAGAGCGCGGGTACAGGATCGTGCGTTTTCGCGAGGAGCTAACGTCACGACCCCCGACGCACGAGGAAGCGGTCAGCCTTCGACTAAAGCCAGGGGTTGCTGTGATCGAGCTCCATCGCATCGCCTTCACTGAGACTGGCCCCGTCGAGGTCTTCCGGTCCGTCATGGCCGGTGACCGGTACACGTTCGCGTACGAGTTTGAGGCGCCCGAATGACCGCCCTAGGGATAGAAGCGCACTACTACTCAGAGCCCTCCCCTGATCACGACAAGAACGAAGACTTCATCCTGGCTGGTCCCGACTTCGTCGTCGTGCTCGACGGAGCCTCGCCCATTCCGGGCATAGAAACCGGCTGTCTCCACGACGTTCCGTGGGTCGTTCGCAACCTCGCCGCCCACCTGGCGGCCGACCTGGCCACGAGCACCCAACCCCTCCCGGAACTCCTTTCCGTAGCAATCGAGAAACTCTGTGAATTGCACGCCGATACTTGCGACCTCAGCAACCCCGAGAGCCCATCTGCCACGGTCGCGATGTTGCGCCGCCGCGGTGACCAGGTGGACTATCTCGTACTCGCCGACTCCCCGATCGTCTTCCGGATGGCCGATGGGTCCGTCTCAGTCATGGCCGACAGCCGGATCGACAATCTCCCCGACTACTCCATTAACAGCGTCCGAGCCCTACGAAACAATGAAGACGGATTCTGGGTAGCCAGCACCGAGCCCGATGCTGCCCGCCACGCGATCACCGGCACGCTGAATCTGGTTGACGACCCAATTCATTCCGCCGCGATCCTGACCGACGGGGCGGCCACACTGGTCGAGCGCCACGGCCGGACTTGGCCGGATCTGCTCAACCTGCTCGATGAGAGCCCACGACGACTGATCCAGATGACCCGTGAGACCGACGAGAACGACGCCCAGCCGAAGCGTGGCAAGCGGCACGACGACGCAACCGCGGTGCTATGTCTCTTCCCGAGCCGCGCATACAGTGACGCTGGCTGCACGCCGTAGCGTGACCCACGTGTACTTCGAGCCCCTGATGTTGTCTGCCCCGCGCCACAACGGACCGCTCATCGACACGAACGGGACTGACAGCGGCAGATCCGGACGTCGATCGAGCCAGCAGTTGTGAACAGCGACTTCGGTGGCCGGCTCACTCCTGAGGGGGCGCGACGCGCAGCGATCGAGCAAACTCCTCGGCCAGGAGTCGGCCATCCTCCGAGGCGTCACCTGTGAGGGTCACAGTCTCGTCCCGGCCGCCCTCCATGGATAGGCGCGCGGTCATGTCGGCCGGGTTGATGTGGATCCAGTAGTCGATGCACGGGGGAGGCCACTGATCGCCGTACCCTTCTTCGATCCGGCTCTCCGGGTAGCGAGCGGCAAAGAGCACGGGATCCGCCTCCCACAACAAGGATGGATGTTCCTCGTCGAAGGACACATGCCGGTTCCACACGAACCCGACATCGGTCGCCATGAAGACTGGTTCGCACGCGGCGCGGACGGCGTCTCGCAACGCTACGTCGACGGTCATGGATGAGTTCTGGACCCGGTCGGGGCGCGCAACACAGCGCTTACAGCGGCATGAGCGGAACGCTATGCCGCAGTGCCGATCAGCGGCATGACCGTGCATTATCAGCGGGGAGGGAGTTCCACCACCACGAGCGGCCGCGAATCGTGAGTGCCGAGGCACTTAAGGTCTTGGGGCACGACTGTGCTCACACGATCGAGAGTGACAACCTCGCCCCGAAGATCAACGGTTTGACCAACCCGGAACTGGCCAGACCCACGCACCAGGAGCACCCGCCCGTGGTCCTCGATCTGGGATCG